>CAYSXF010000552.1:0-4098 GCA_964434815.1 uncultured Lentisphaeraceae bacterium | reverse complement strand
CATACTGCACAAGCGTGGTTTTGCCTGTCTGGCGTGGACCGGCGATGACCTGGATAAACCGCCGCGGCTCCTGTAACCGAAAGGCTAACGTCTCGAATATCTTCCTTCTAACCATAACATCTCCAAGGAGTTAACAAATCACTCAATGTAATGCGATAAAATACTCAATCTGTTGAATAAAAGGAAGCGAAAAGTGAGTGCCGGTACTGTGTTTCCACTGTCGCATTCCTGTTGCCCCTTTGACCGGCGCGAGCTGCCCCATGTTCGTGAGGCTGGCCAGCGTGCGGTGCGGGTTGACGGAACGGCCCGAGACGCCGGTCGAGATGCAGTACGTGGAGGCCTCCTGCGCCTGCGTTCTCGGGCCGGTTGGATACAATCGCATCGGAAAAATGTTACCGGACGGTAACATTAATTACATTTGGCGACTTTTTGCGCTTATTGTTCCCTATCGGTAATTTCTATAGTTGACGGGTGTCTATTTATCCAATGTATTACCGTACGGTAACTATGACTATCCAGAACACAGCTCAACTCGGCGCGGCGGTCCGTGCAGCGCGCAAGCAGCTCAAGGCCACGCAGAAGGACCTAGCCATGACCAGCGGTACCGGCCTACGTTTCGTGATCGACCTCGAAAGGGGCAAGCCCACCTGCCAGATCGCCAAAATCCTGCAGGTGCTGCAAGCCTTGGGCCTTCGCGTCGGGCTGACCGCCACCACTGACGCCTCTCTTGAAGGCGGTGCGTCATGAGGCGCTTGCTGGTCTAGGGGGGGACGCTTCCCTGGACGTGTTCACCGCGGCTCCTTGGCAGAAGATGGCGCAGGAAGCGCGGCTGGGCTGGCCCCTGATCCGCGAACGGATCGAGGCGCTCTGCAGGAAGCTTCTCGAAACGCTGCAAGACCCTGCGATGCGCGGCGCGGTCAACGGCGACATGGAGGCGCGCGTCGCCGCACTCGCGCAGGACCGGGCTTCGGCGATGTTGCGGAATCTGACACGTTAGCGTCACGGAAAAAAGGCGAGGTTTACCGAAAACACGCTTGCATTCCAAAACGAAATATGCAATATATGCATCGTTAATCGGAATTTATCCGAATATGAGAGCAGAAATAACAGATATATTGCGCGGTTTTGGCTCGGTGCCGCTCACAGGGGCGACCTTGTCCGGGCTTTTGGCCGCTTATGCCTCGCCCAAGGACAAGGTGTCCTACATGGTTGAGCAGGGCGAGTTGATACGCCTGAAGCGCGATCTTTACTGCGTCTCCACAAAGATCACTGGGCAGCGCTTCTTCACTGAATTGATCGCCAATCATCTCTACG
The DNA here is from genome assembly GCA_964434815.1 of uncultured Lentisphaeraceae bacterium. Lineage (GTDB taxonomy): Bacteria > Verrucomicrobiota > Kiritimatiellia > RFP12 > UBA1067 > CAYSXF01. The sequence goes on along the minus strand of CAYSXF010000552.1, from coordinate 2,784 downwards.
GGCCTTCGTATGTCTCACTCGAAACGGCGCTGGCCTTCTACCAGTTGATCCCTGAGCGGATGGCCTCCACGCAATCGGTCGTCACGAAGCGGGCCAAGCTGTTTCAGACACCGCTGGGCCGTTTCAGTTACCAGACGGTGCCGGACGGCTATTACTCCGTGGGCGTCCGCCAGGAGCGGGCCGACGCGCGATATGCGTTTATGATGGCGACACCGGAAAAGGCGCTGTGCGATTTCCTCCTTCTGCGCTCCAACCTGCGTATCGTTTCTGAAAAAGCCATGCGCGCGTTCTTGGAAGACCACATGCGGGTGGATCTTTCAGAAATCAAGAAGCCGGATTTGAGTGTCATCGACGCGTGCCTTGCCACGCACCACAAGACAGCAGAACTCCGCTGCCTCAGGAAGGTCCTTGAACATGACTGTGTTTGACTCCATGCTGTCGGCGTTCCAGCTTCAGACCGACGCGGATTATCAGAATGCCCTGCACGAGGTGATGCAGAAAATCACGCTGGCGGGACTTTATCGGCACGGATTCTTCCAACGTGCGGCGTTTTATGGAGGAACCTGTCTCCACCTTTTCCATGGATTACCCCGCTATTCCGAGGACTTGGACTTCTCGCTTCTGCAACCTGATCCACATTTCACACTAACCGACTATTTCGAGCCAATTCTCGCGGAGTTCAAGGCGTTGGGACGTGAAGTCGCCATCACCCATAAGCAGAAGAAGCGCCAAGCGGCGATTGATTCGGCATTCCTGAAAGATACGACCGACATTTACAACCTTTCCTTCCAAACCGAGCGAAGAGTCAGAGTAAAGATCGAGGTGGATACCTGTCCGCCCTTGGAGTTCAAGACGGAAAGCCATGCGCTGATGTTACCCTTTTCCTTCATGACGCGCTGTTTCAGCCTGCCCTGTCTCTATGCGGGGAAAATGCACGCGCTCCTGTTCAGAGACTGGAAACAGCGGGTCAAGGGACGCGACTGGTACGATTTCGAGTGGTATGTGCGGCACCGCGTCGGGATGGATCTGAACCACTTCAGGCAGCGGATGTCGCAAAGCCATCCGGGACACCCGCTGCCAGCGACGCTGGAGGAACTCAAAGCCCTTGTCCGGGCTAGAGTCGAACGGCTGGATGTCGAGGACGCTAAAGCCGATGTTGCACCCTTCATCAAGGACCTGTCGGAACTGGATATCTGGAGTCCGGCCTATTTCACCGGAATCACCGAACAGATGGCGCTTACCCCTCCACTTTCTTGAGTGCTGAACGTTGAACTCTGAACATCGAAGCCTAATTTTGTATCACTAGTGAGAAAGCAAAGGAACCTATGAGACCGTGTTCAGCAGCGACGATTTGTCTTCTGGCGCTTGTGCAGTTGGTGGGGCTCGCGCAAACAGGAAAGGAAAACGCGCTGTTCCCCTTTGTTTTGCCGTGGGATGACGCGACGCCGAGCGTGGTGAACCTCAGCGGCTGGCTGCCCAAGCCGGCGGGGAAGTTCGGGCAGGTGCGCGCCGGAGCGGACGGACATCTCTACGCGGGCAAGGAGCGCATCCGCTTCTTCGGCGTGGATCTGTCGTTCAGCGCGAACCTTCCGACGCATGCGGACGCCGAGAAGGTCGCGGCCCGCCTAGCGAAGTTCGGCATCAACATCGTCCGGTTCCACATCATGGACATGCGGCATTATCCGGAAGGGATTCTCGCCCGCGACGCGGCCAACACGCGCGACCTTGACCCCGAGGCGCTTGACCGTCTCGACTACTTCACCGCACAGCTCAACCGCAACGGCATCTATGTCAACCTATGCCTGCTGAACTACCGTCCCTTCAATGCCGCCGACGGCTTGCCGAAGGAAATTGAACAGGCGGGCGGCGGCCCTTTCCAGAGGCGGCACGTGGTCGGATTCTTCAACGGACAGGTGCTGGATCTACAGAAAGAATACGCAAGTTGCCTGCTGACGCACCGCAACGCCTACACGGGACACGCTTATACCGAAGACCCGGCAGTGGCGTTCGTGGAGATCAACAACGAAAACGGGCTGATTCACGCGTGGCTGAAGAAAGATGTCGATGAGCTGCCGGAGATCTTCCGGGCTGAACTCAGAGGCCAGTGGAACCAGTGGTTGAGCCAGCGCTATGGGTCCACAGAAAAGATGCGGCAGGCGTGGGCTGTCGGAGAACTTCCGCTCGGAGCCGAATCGCTTGGCAACGGTGATTTCGCTCGTGACTTGGAAGGCTGGACATTGGAGCTTCACCCGGGCGCTGAGGCCAAGGTTAAGGTTGTGGACTCGGCCCCCGAGGCGCTGCGTGGCGCGAGGTCCGCCCAACTGAGCGTGACCAAGCCAGGCGCACAGGGCTGGCACATCCGCTTCGAACAGGCGGGCGTCCGCGTGCAAGCGGAGACGCCCTGCACGATCAGCTTCTGGGCCAAAGCCGACAAACCATCCACACTCAGTGTCAGTATCGAGCAGACGCACGCGCCGTGGCATGTGCTGGGCGCGCATACGTCCGTGCCGCTGACAGCGCAGTGGCAGCTGTTCCGCGTTGTCTTGCCGATCAGCGAGACGGACGACAAGGCCCGCGTGATTTTCGACCCTGCGATGCAGGCAGGGAACTCTTGGCTTGCGGGGGTCTCGCTGCGGCCGGGCGGCATTATCGGGCTGGGGAAGGACGAGCGCTTGGACGGCGACGCCATGCCCGCGTTTACGCTGCCGCAGTTCGGCGAGCGCACGCCCGCTGTGCAGCTGTCTCTTATACACATCTGACGCTGCCGACGAATAGAGAGGTGTA
>CAYSXF010000551.1:0-4099 GCA_964434815.1 uncultured Lentisphaeraceae bacterium | reverse complement strand
TTGGCGCCAATGCGATCCGCAACCTGCGTGATGTCGAGCCAGCCCAGGTAGGTAGCTTCCTGCCTGTTGCCGACCTTGATCATCGGGATGTTGGCCTTGATGTACGAGTTCAGGAAGTCCTGGTTGTCGCTGATGTAGGAAGCGCACTGGGTCATCCAGTCAGCGCCGCCCGCATACGCGGCCTGCATCGAGATCATGCCCAGGGTGTTCAAGGAAGCGCGGTTGTTCGCCGCGGTGACCTTGAAGATTTCCGGGTTGGTCGTGAAGAACCAGGCGCACTTCATGCCGGCCAGCGAGAAGGACTTGGAGGCCGACTTGTAGGTGATCGAGTTGTTGACCACATCCTTGTTGTCGAGCGTGGAGAAGGGCGTGTACTTCTGGCCCTTGCTGATGAAGTCGAAACCGTACTGCTGCGGATGCACCAGCTTGACGTCGACGATGGCAGGAGCCACGCGGTTGACAACCCGCACGTAAATGCCGTGGACGTTGGTGGCGTCGTCCTTCTGCAGTTCAAAGAGGCAGTCCTCGAGCACAACCTTGCCGCCGCAGTTCACGAAATGTGTGGCATCGGCCGTAATGCTGACCGTGCGGTTCTTGCCGGGGGCCGGCGTGACCTTCACGCGGCGCACGAAGAGGTCTCGGCTGCGCTGACCGATCACACCCATACCTCCGCAATGGTAGAGCGACGCGTCTTCGACAGTCACGTTGCTGCTGTCGGTGATCGTGATTCCGCACACCAGGCGGTGGCTGGGCCCGAACACGAAAATATTTCCAGGCGTTCCTTTCAGCTTCTCTCGCAGAATGCGGACGTGGCGGTCGCCCAGGTCTTCGGCACGAATCTCGGTGCCGACCCAGTAGTCACGCGCCTGATAGGCCGTCTCGCGCTTCACAGGATCGAATTCCAGCATCGCGCTGACCGGATAGAGCGTGCGCTCCTTGCCGGGCTTGCCGTCGTGAAACTTCAGCAGTCCATTCTCAACGGAGAAGGGGTATTCCACTGGGATTTCGACATCGGCATAGGTGTTGGTCACGCTCAGGATTTTGCCCTCGCTGTGGAAGGTGCGGGCATAATCGACCGTGAAGCGGCGCAACACAATGGCGCTGGAGTTGTCGACGGTGAAAGGTGAGAGGAAGCCATGGAAAAGGAAGTCCGAACCCTGTCCGTCGATTTCGAAGCCTTTCATTCCTTCTATGGGGAAGACGATGCGTTTCAGGCCTTCATCGTTGTTGCTGATGAACTGATAGCGCTCGAAAGCGGTGTCGGGGTAGAAGTCATAGCGGCCTTTTGGAAAGACGAGTTTGCTCGCGCCCTGCTTCTTGGCCTGCGTCAGCGCCGCGCGGACGGCGAGGGTGTCGTCCTTGTCGTCGTTGGGAAACGCGCCGAACAGGGACACGTCAATCACGCCGCCGGCGGTGGCGACAGTGGCGAGAAGAAGGGCTATGACAGTGGGAGCAAGGACACTCTTGTCCTTGCGGCAGGGACAGGAGTGTCCCTGCTCCCAGGATGCGCCAAGGACAAGAGTGTCCTTGCTCCCAGCGCACCGATATCGGAAAGCAACATGCATGAGGCGACTCCTTCTGTTGTTTACGGAAACAGATATTCCAAAAAACATTTGGCGACGGTATCACCCTCGGGAGGCGAGATCGCCATGTCTGGGCTGACCTCGATGACCGTCATGCGGCGCGAGGCACGGTCGATAAGAAAGTCGATGCCCGCGAGCGGCAAGCCGAGTTCTCGCACGATGCGTTGCGCAATTTTGAGCGCGCGAGAGGGCACTGAATCGGTGACCACGTCGACGGTGCCGCCGGTGTGGTAGTTGTTGGTGAGCCGCACGCGCACGTGTTCCCCTGCATCGGGAATCTCGTCGGCTGTGCGCCCGAGTTCCCTGAGGTTATGGCGCGTTTCCGCGTTCCAAGGGATCACATTGCTGGGGTCTTCTGCGCGGCGTCGAGCGTTGCGGCGTGCAATGAGCTGACGGATCGAGTGCACTCCGTCACCGGTCACGCTCGCGGGCTTGCGCCGGATGGCCGCCGCCAGTTCGCCGCCCACGAGGATGACCCGCAGGTCTTCGCCGGGAGCAGTCTCTTCGAGCACCACATCGGGTTCGTAGCGCCGCGCGAAACGTACGGCGGCATGCAGGTCTTCTGCAGTGCGCACGCCCATCGAGACGCCTCGGCCGCCCCACTGCATGCAGGGTTTGACGACGATGGGCGCATGGTCGCTGAGAAAGTCGAGCGCGTCTTCCGGGTGGGCGTCGTCGTACGCGAGCTGAGCAGGCACCGCGACGCGACGGCTGGCGAGCCAGGCGTGGCAAGCCCGCTTGTTGTTGACGAGATGGTACGTCGCGGCACCGACCCGGTCCGTGAGCGCATTGAAACAACGCACGGAAACACCGTCGCGGCTGAGGTCGAAGATCGGCAGGTCTGGATCGGGGTTGATCAGAGCGACGCGAATACCACGGCGCTGCGCCTCATCCGTGAGTGTGGTCGTGTATGGTGTCAGTGACGGTAGACGCGAAGTGCTGATCTCAATAATCCTTATCGTCGGGCTGCTCGATTGTCTTGACGAGACGGGCAACGAGGTCCGAGGTGGAAATGCCTTCCGAATCGGCCGCGAAGTTCGCGAGGATGCGGTGGCGCAGCACCGGCAGGGCCGCCTTGACCACGTCGGCGCAGCTCACATGGATGCGGCCTTCGAGCACGGCGCGGGCCTTGGCGGCGAGCACAAGGAATTGTCCCGCGCGCGGACCTGCGCCGTTCGAGACGTACTTCTTGATGAAGTCAGGGCTCTTCTCATCGTGCGGACGCGTGGCGCGGACAAGGCGCACGGCGTACTTGATGACGTGATCCGAAACGGGAATCTTGCGAACCACAGCTTGGAGCTGGAGCAGTTCGTCTTTGGTGATGACCTTGTTGGGCGTCTCGCTCTTGGCCACGGTGGTGGCTTTAACCACGGTCTCTTCCTCATCCTCTTTCGGGTAGTCCACCCAGAGGTTAAACATGAAGCGATCCTGCTGGGCTTCCGGCAGGGGGTAAGTGCCTTCCTGTTCGATGGGGTTCTGTGTGGCGAGCACGAAGAAAGGCGCGTCGAGCTTGTAGGTCTGGTTGCCGACCGTGACGCACTTCTCCTGCATGGCCTCGAGGAGCGAGGCTTGGGTCTTGGGCGGCGTGCGGTTGATTTCGTCGGCAAGCAGCATGTTGGTGAAGATCGGGCCTTTGATGAAACGGAAACTCTTCTTGTCGGTCAGCGGGTCATGCTCGAGGATTTCCGTGCCGGTGATGTCGGTGGGCATCAGGTCGGGCGTGAACTGCACGCGCCGGAACTCCATATCCAACACTTTGGCGATGGTGGAGCAGAGCGTGGTTTTGGCCATGCCGGGCATTCCGACGAGCAGACCATGACCCCCGGCGATGATGACCATCATGACCTGGTCGATCACGTCGACTTGGCCGATGATGACCTTAGCGACTTCGGCGCGGATTTTGTCCGAGCGAACGGACATGGCTTTGACAAGCTTGAGATCCTCTTCGGAAGCGCCCTGAACCTTCAGATTGTGTTTCGGTTTCTTCTCTTCAGTCTTTTTTGGTTCCGGCTCTTTGACGGCCTCTGGCTCTTGCACGGTTTCGGCAACAGGAGTCTCGCTGGCGGCCTCATCGACGAAAAGGAGAACGACCTGTTCGCCCAGCTTAATCTGCGAGCCATGGACCAGTAGCGCCTGGCTGATGGGCTGATCATTGACGCTGGTGCCGTTTGAGCTGCCGAGGTCTTCGATCACCCAGCCCTCTTCGGTAGGGGAGATTTGGGCGTGGTGTCCGGAAATCGAATCGGCGGGAATGCAGATGGTGCAGTCCTCGCTTCTGCCGATCAGATAGGCCTGGGAGCTCGAGAGTTCGGTCAGCAACTGATCGCCGTCGGGTTGTTGGATGAATAGCTTGGCCATGGTGTTCCTTGTTGGGGTTTGAGAGTTCAGCAGGTGGGGGCAGGCACACGACCCGCCCTTATACGTCAGTGCTTCTTCTTGGGTTCGGCGGTGGGAGTGTTGGGTGCTGTGTCTGCGGCGAGTTTGACCGCGCCTAGGTCTTTGACTGAAGTTGACAC
>CAYSXF010000550.1:0-4107 GCA_964434815.1 uncultured Lentisphaeraceae bacterium | reverse complement strand
TACACCTCTCTATTCGTCGGCAGCGTCAGATGTGTATAAGAGACAGGGGGATGCCTCACCGACGAACACTCTGAGAAAGCAAGGCTCAAACAGCTTGTCGCTCGACGGCGACGGCGACTACGCCTATACCGCTGCGATGCCGCTCGGCAACGCTTTCACGCTCGCAGCGTGGGTCAGCATTCCGTCCAATGCGCCCAACATTCAGACCGTTGCTGCGAATTCGGCCGGCGGCGGCAGCGCGAACGGTTTCCGGTTTTACGTGAACGGTTACAACAGCAATCCGGGTGACGGTAAACTTGTTCTGGAGACGGGCAACGGCTCTGCCGGCTTGTCAGTGGCGAGCGCGGTTGGAGCGGTCGCGAAGGATCAGTGGCAGCACCTTGCGGCCGTCATTAACCGCAGCGCTGGCACGGCGACGTTATTCAGGAACGGGACGGCCGTGGCCAGCGGGAGCATCCGTGCCGATTTCACCAACAACGCGCCTCTCTCTCTTGGGGCCATGGGCGCTAACGGATATCCGTTCCGCTCGCAGATGGACGATGTGCGCGTGTACAACCGCCTGCTTTCGTCCGACGAGCTGGCGGCGATCATCAACGCGGTCAACGCTCCTCCCGTTATCGGGACAGTGACAAACCGCTCAATCAGCGTTAACGCCAATACGGGCGCGATCGGGTTCGGCGTCGGTGATTTGGAGACCGCTCCGCAGCACCTTTTGCTGAGCGTGGCTTCCTCGAATACGGGTGTCATTCAGAACGCCGGCATTGTGTTAGGTGGCAGCGGCACGAACCGCACGGTGACCGTGACGCCTGCCACCAACCGCGTGGGCAGCGCTGTCATCACGGTGACGGTGAGCGATGGGACGCTTGCCACGAACGCGACATTCATGTTGACTGTCACCGCTGGAAACGCGATGGAAACGTGGCGCTTCGACCATTTCTTCACCACCAATAATAGCGGCGTCGCGGCTGACAGTGCGAATCCGGATAACGACGCATGGAGCAATAGCCAGGAGTATATTCTCGGCACGGATCCAAATGTGTCCAATGCCTGGCTGACCGTGGATTCGGCGAGCGCCGTCAGCAACGGCTTGAAAATGACTTTTTATGCGCTGCAAGCGGCCGGCCCCGGCTATGCGGGCCTCACGCGGTTTTTCGATGTGGAATCGAAGGCGTCTCTTTCCGAACTGTCCTGGTCCAACGTGGTAGGCCGGACCGGCATCGTGGGCAGCAATCAGACCGTCACGGTCACGTTGCCATACGATGGGCCGCGACGGTTCTATCATGTCAAGGTGCGGCTGCAATAGGGAGTCTCACTTCACTGCACATCCTGCCGCAATCTTCTCGAGCAAGGCCGGGAGCTGGCCGATGTGGTCGAGGATGTAGTCGGGGCTGAAGCCAAAATGGGCGAGATCTTCGCGTTGGGCAACGCCCGAGAGCACGAGAACGGTCTCGATTCCGGACTCGATGCCGGAGATGATGTCGGTGTCCATGCGGTCTCCGACGATGAGGGCGGACTCGCGGGAGCAGCCGAGAAGGCCGAGTCCGGTGCGCATCATCAGCGGATTGGGCTTGCCGACGAAGTAGGCTTTTACGCCGGTGGCGAGCTCGATGGGAGCCACCAGTGCGCCGCAGGCCGGGACGATGCCGCTCTCGACCGGGCCGGTCAGGTCGGGGTTCGTGCCGATGAGTTTGGCGCCGTTGCGCACGAGGGTGACGGCTTTCTTGATGGTTTCGTACGTGTACATCGGCGTTTCGCCGACCACGACATAATCCGGGTTGACGTCGTTCGTCGAAAAGCCAGCGCCGTAGAGCGCGTTGATCAGGCCGGGCTGGCCGATGACGTAGGCGCTGCCTCCGGGTTTCTGGGAGGACAGGAAGGCGGCGGTGGCCATGGCGCTGGTGTAGAAATGCGATTCTTCGATGTCGACGCCCATGCGGTCCAATTTCTCGCTCAGCTCGCGCGGCGAGCGCTCGCTGCTGTTGGTGAGAAAGAGAAAAGGTGTGCCTGTCTTGCGTAGCCATGCGATGAAATCCAACGTGCCGGGCAGGATTTTGCTGCCGTGGTAGATCACGCCGTCCATGTCACAGAGGATGCCGCGTTTAGAGAGCGTGTGTGTATCGTTCGTTGTCATAGGGTTTCCGACTGGGCGAGGTTTTTAATCAGACTGAGGCAAAGCGTGGCTGAGTTCTTGGCTGCAACCTTCAGAAAAGTTTGGAAGTCGAGTGTGTTGTCGCCTTTGCACGGAACGTCGCTCAGCGCGCGCAGGATCAGAAAGGGTACGCCGAAACGGGTACAGGCTTGGGCGATGGCGCCGCCCTCCATGTCGACGCACTGGACGGCGTCGTTGAAATGGCTGCGGATGAGCGCGATCTGCTCCTGTTTGTAGATGAAGGCGTCTGAGGAGCCGAGCAGGCCGTGGTGGCAGGTGAGCGGCACGGCGTGCCTGGCGACGAGCGACTGAAACCGCGCGAGCAGCTCCGCCGATGCCAGAAAGCGCGGCTCGCAGCCCATCATCTGGCCGTATGCGAAGCCGAGCGGAGTGACGTCCACGTCGGTGTACACGATCTCTTCCGGCACGACGAGATCGAGGATGTGCTGGTGGTGTTGAAGGCCTCCGGCGCAGCCCGTGTTGATGACGCAGCCAGGGTCGAAGTCGGAGAGGAGGAGCGCCAGTGTGCAGGCGGCATTCACCTTGCCGACGCCAGACTGCGCGATGACCAGATCCTGACTGTCAAAACGGGCATGGTAGAGCTGCGTGTTGAAATGGGTGCGGGCTTCGTGCCCGGGAAAAATGGCCAGAAGCTCGTCCAGTTCTTCTTTCATGGCCGCCACGAGAGCGATCGGTTTCTTCATGCGTTTAAGTGTCGTAAGATTCCCGCTGTCTGTCAACTCTGCGATGCAGGTGAGCGTTCACTTTACAAACGGCCAAGGAAGGTCTATTTTAATGGCCATTGAGAGTTGCTAATAAACGGGGATAGAACATGAAGAAGACGTATGCGGTGACCTTGCTCAGGATGCTGGTCGGATGGCATTTCCTCTATGAGGGGCTTTATAAGATGGTGCAGCCGGGGGGGTGGTCGGCTGAGGGATACCTGCGCACGAGCAAGTGGTTTGCCGCGGCGCTGTTCCACGGCATCGCATCGACGCCGTGGCTGCTGAAGACGGTCGATCTGATGAACATGTGGGGGCTGACGCTGATCGGCCTTTCGCTGATCGTCGGCGTGCTGGTTCGCCCGGCGGCTGCAGCGGGGCTCACGCTGTTGCTCTTCTATTATGTGGCGCAACCTCCGTTTCTGGCGCCTTCGGCGGACGGGCACTTCCTTTGGATTGACCGGAACGCGGTCGAAGCGGCAGCCCTGTTGGCCGTGATGCTGTTGCCCTCATTCAGCCTGAGCGGCTATCTGGCCGCTTTGCCGCGCAGGGCATTTAAACGCAAGCTTGCTAAGGACAAGGGGGGGCAGGTGCACGCGGCGGTCGCTTCGCCCGAACGGCGTGAGCTGTTGCTCAGCCTCAGCTCGCTGCCGGTGCTCGGCGTGTTCGCCTATGCTTTTTTCCGCAAACACGGCCCGGCCTGGGAGCGCAAGAATTTGGAGGCGAAGCCTGACGCGGTGACGAGCGCGACGGTCAAGTCGTTCGATTTCACGGACATCAAGGACCTGAAAAAGCCGCTCGATAAGTACGGGAAGATCGGCAACATGAAGCTCAGCCGCATGTTCCTGGGCGGGAACCTGATCGGCGGCTGGGCGCATGCGCGCGACCTGATCTATGTGGACAAGTTAGTCAAAGCCTATCACAGCGACTGGCGCATCTTCCGTACGTTCCATATGGCCGAGCAGTGCGGAATGAACGCCATCCTCTGCAATCCGCAGCTCGGGCGCGCGATCAACGACTACTGGAAGAACGAAGGCGGCAAGATCCAGTTCATCTCTGACTGCGGACACAAGGACGGGCCGATGGAGGGCATCCGCCGTTCGCTGGAGGCTGGGGCTCATTCGTGCTACATTCAGGGCGAGATTTCGGACCGGTACGCGCCCGACGGAAAATTCAAGGAGATGGAGGAGTCGCTGGCCTTCATCCGCAAGCAGGGGCTGCCAGCCGGCATTGGTG
>CAYSXF010000549.1:0-4108 GCA_964434815.1 uncultured Lentisphaeraceae bacterium | reverse complement strand
CTCACGAGCCGTTTGAAGTTTGGCTGGTGCAGAAGGGCGGCGGCAGCGAGAACATGAGCCGCCAGTTCAGCCTGCCGGACGATGCGCTGGGAGCGGGGCGCGATCTCGATGGCGTACATGCGTGCATCTTGCAGGCGGTCTGGCAGGCGCAGGGGTTCGGCTGTGCGCCGGGCATTCTCGGCGTGTGCGTCGGCTCCGATCGGGCGGAGGGCTTTCTGGTGGCGAAACGGCAACTGCTGCGGCCGCTTGGCGACGCGGCACCGGATCCAGAGTTGGCCGCGCTGGAGCGTCGCGCGCTGCGGGATGCCAACGCGTTGGGCATCGGCCCGATGGGCCTGGGCGGCAAGACCACGCTGCTCGGCGTCAAGATCGCTGCGCGGCCGCGTCTGCCTGCCTCGTATTTTGTGACGGTCGCTTACATGTGCTGGGCCTGCCGCAGGCGCGGCGTGCGGGTGACGGGCGGAGGGGCCGAATGGCTGGGGTGATGATGAAACAGATCCGATATCCCTTTACCGAAGAGGCCGTGCGCGAATTGCGCGCCGGCGAGACCGTGCAGGTGTGCGGGCGCATCTTTACGGGGCGCGACCGGCTGCACAAGCACCTGGCTGAAGGCGGCGCATGCCCGGTGTCGCTGCGTGACGGAGCGCTCTACCATTGCGGGCCCGTCGTGGTGCCTCAGGGCGAGGGGTGGCGCGTGGTGGCTGCCGGACCGACAACCTCCGTGCGTGAAGAGCCCTACATGGCGGAGATCATCGCGCGCCACGGCGTGCGGGTGATCATCGGCAAGGGCGGCATGGGTGCGGCCACGCAGCAGGCCTGCAAACGCTACGGATGCGTCTACCTGCAGGCTGTCGGTGGTGCCGCGGCGTTGCTCGCGCAGCGCATCCGGAGCGTGGAGGGCGTTCACTTTCTCGACCCGTTCGGCGCGACTGAGGCGCTGTGGGAACTGGAGGTCGAAGGATTCGAGACCGTGGTCGGCATCGATGCGCACGGACGCGACCTGTTCGATGAGGTGCGCGCGTCATCAGGCGCCGTGTTGCGGCGGCTTCTTAAGGATAAGTTAGGATTTAGGAGTTAGGAGTGTGTAAACCGTTAGTGACGGCGTCCAGACACAAACAACTCCTAACTTCTAACTTCTAAATCCTAACTTTCTATGAGCCATCCGGTGGGCGATGTGCTAAAATAGGGCACTATTTGCAAGCAACAGGAAGTCGGGTATGCGCATTGTTTTCATGGGATCTGCTGAAGCCTCGGCCACCGCGCTGAGGGCGATCTTGAAGTCACCGCTGCTGAAGACTGTCGGCGTCGTGACCCAGCCGGATCGTCCCTCGGGGCGGCATCAGCGCTTCACGCCCTGTCCCTGCAAGGCGTATGCCACACAGCAGGGGCTGCCCCACATCATTTCCCCCGAGAAGGTCAACGCGCCCGAAGTGCTCGCGCAGATTGAACAGCTCAAGCCCGATGTGATCGTTGTGGTCGCGTTCGGCCAGTTCCTCGGCAAGCGGCTGCTTGCGATTCCGCCTCACGGCTGTGTCAACGGGCACTTCTCTCTGTTGCCGAAATACCGCGGCGCGGCACCCGTGCAGGCTGCGATCGCGGCGGGCGACAAAGTGAGCGGCGTGACGATCATGATGATGTCGGAGGGCATGGACAGCGGCGACATGTTGCTCAAGGCGATTGAGCCGATCTGCTCCGACGATACGGCGGTGACGCTTATGGACCGGCTCGCGATCCTGGGTGCGGTCACCATGGTCAAAGCGCTCAAGCAGATGATTTCCGGGGAACTCAAGCGCGAGCCGCAGGACCCCGCTTTGGCCACCTATGCGCCGAAGATGCAGAAGAATGACGGCCTGATCGACTGGCTGTCGCCGGCAGCGGTGATCGAGCGCCGCATCCGCGCTTACGATCCGTGGCCGGGCGCGTTCACCTTCCTGCCGTCGCGGCTTTCCAAGCTTGGCGTATCCGGACGGCTCAAGGTTTTGCAGGCTGAGATTCTGAAGTATCCGATACAGGAAGCCAGCGGCCTGGTGCCGGGTTCGCTGTGCGCGCTTTCGCCTATCGGACCGGTTGTCACCACGGGCGACCACGCGCTGTGCCTGACAGTGGTGCAGCCGGACGGTAGCCGCCGAATGGATGGGAAAGCATTTTTGAACGGGCATCCGATGCAGCCCGGCGAGTTGTTCGGCGAGTTGCCGGTGATCCCTCTGCCAAGCGCAGCCGCGCATCAATCCGTACCGTAGGCCCTCATGATTCACAACGAATCGTTCAGCGTTTCTGCGGAAGAGGCCGGGGGGCGGTTGGACGCCGTTCTTCTCGCCCGCTTTCCATCCGTGAGCCGGGCGTTCTGCCGCCAGGCGATCGAGTCTGCCAAGGTGCGCGTGAACGGCCAGCTCTGCCTCAAGGGCTGCAAGCTGCGCGCGGGTGATGTGGTCACGGTCGAGAGCCTGAAGGAGAGCTGCGACAATCGCGTGCGCCCCGATCCTGCGGTTGCGGTCGACACGGTCTTCGAGGACGACGATCTGATCGCTGTCAACAAGCCTGCGGGACTGCCGGTGCATCCGCTCACATGCGAGGAGACCGGCACGCTGATGAACGGTCTGGTGGCGCGCCATCCCGAGCTTGCGGCGGTCGGCGACCAGCCGCTGATGGCAGGCGCGCTGCACCGCATCGACACCGGCACTTCGGGACTCGTGCTGGCGGCCCGCACGCAAGAAGCTTTCGAAACGTTGCGTGCGCAGTTCGTCGCGCAGACGGTGGAGAAGGTCTATCTCGCGCTGGTGGAGGGCCACGTCGCCGTGCCCGGCCGGCTGACGCATGAGCTGGCGCACCATCCCGCGTTGCCGCATTGTAAAATGGTGGACGCGCGGTCGTTGGCTGCGCCGGATCGGCGCATGCGTGCTGAGACGGCCTACAAATCGCTGGATTGGGTCGGGCGCTACACGCTTCTGGAAGTGACCATCCATACCGGAGTAACGCACCAGATCCGCTGCCAACTCTCGCTCGGCGGCTGGCCGATCGTCAACGACACCCTCTACGGCGCGAAGCCTGTTGTCGGCTGCACGCGCCACTTTTTGCATGCCTACGAAGTCCGTTTCCGCCATCCGCGTTCGGGCCTGCCTGTCTGCCTTCAGGCCCCGCTCGGCGGCGATTTCCAGGCCTTTCTAAATATTTGAATTATTAAATATTGGGGCTGAACGATGTGCGGCGAGCGTGCTATAATAAGACGCATGAAAAGCCAAGAGAAGCTGACGACGGCACAGATGGTGCGTGCGGCGCGCGTTCTTCAGGCGTTTGCCCACCCGCTGCGGCTAGCCATCGTGCAGGAGCTGATGGATGGGCCGCTGACGTGCTCGCAAGTGCAGGCGCGGCTGGGTTGCGCGCAATCGACCTTTTCGCTGCAGCTCAAATTGCTGGTTGACCAAGGGCTGGTGGCCACGCGCAAGGAGGGCACGGTGAAGCACTGCTCGATCCGAAACCCGGATTTTCTGAAACTCTTCATCTGCCTGCGCCGGCACCTCACAGAGGTGTTGATCTAAGCATCCAACATGAGAGGAGATGCGGAAATGAAACTGGTGATCGTGGGAGGCGTTGCGGGCGGTGCCAGTGCGGCGGCCCGCATGCGGCGGCTGGACGAAAAAGCGGAGATCGTGCTTTTCGAGCGCGGCGATAACGTGTCGTTCGCCAACTGCGGCATGCCGTATCACGTAGGCGGGGTGATCACCGAGCGGGAGCAGTTGCTGGTGATGCCCGCTCCGCGTTTCCGGGGACGCCTCGTTGTGGACTTGCGGCTGCGCCACGAGGTGGTCGCGATCGACCGCGCGGCGCGCACGGTGCGCGTGGTGAATCTGATTTCGGGCGAAACCTTCACGGAGACCTATGACAAGCTGTTGCTGGCTACGGGGTCATCCCCATTGCGCCCGGCGCTGCCGGGTATCGATGACGCCGACGTGCTGACCCTTTGGACCCTGAGCGATATGGACGCAATCAAGCTGCGGGCCGAAGGCGACATGAGGCGGGCGGTGGTTGTGGGCGGCGGTTTCATCGGCTTGGAGGCTGCTGAGAACTTGCGCCATTACGGCGTCGCGGTGACGCTCGTGGAACTGCTGCC
>CAYSXF010000548.1:0-4133 GCA_964434815.1 uncultured Lentisphaeraceae bacterium | reverse complement strand
GTCTCGTGGGCTCGGAGATGTGTATAAGAGACAGCTGCCGTCCTTCTCCACAGGCACCGTTCCGAGCACTACCCGTGCGATGTTGATCGAGTCGAAGCCTTCAGGAAGCTGGATGCCGATGTTGTGCGGGATTTCGGCCGAGGCGACGGAGAGCGGGAAGAGCTGCCACACGCGCAGGGCCGCGATCACGGTGCCTTCGGGCCAGGGCTGCTGGCTCTTGTAGATATCTGCGACCGTCACGTCGGCTGTGCCGCGCTCGCCGGGCTTGAGCCGCTGGCGCTGTTCCGGGATCACCGGGGGACGCGCTGTCGCACGCAGCGGCATGGGGCTCAGGCACGCGATGCCGGGATCGCGGTAGATCAGTTCTTTGTTGCCGAAGGAATCCACCAGGTAGAGCCCGAACACATGGCGGACGGCCACGTTTTTGACCTCGACCGGTTCATAGGCGCACAGGAAATATTTTTCGCTCAGCGGCCAGGCGGTTCCGTAAGTCTGAGAGCCTTTCTGGCTTTCCGGGAAGCCCGCGTCTGGGGTCAGCCGCTTGACCGGCGCCATCGCGTCGTCGTCCTCCGCGCGCGGGTCGATGACGATCAGCGAGCCGAAGGCCTGGCCGTGATGCGGCGCGGCGGTGGCCACGAGGCGGTGCGAGTTGGGGATCGGACGGGTGTCGAGCTCCATGTCGGCGCGCTTGTAGCGGAACGAGTAGTTACCGTGGACCGGCCGCGGGTTGCGCCCGTCCGGCGTGGTGAGCCATGGATGATGGGCCGTGCAGCCGTGGCGGTCGATGTAGTCCCAGCGCGTCCAAAGCAGCATGCCGTCGTGCGTCACGGCGGGCGACCATTCATTGGTTTCGTGGAAGCTCAGGCAGCGGATGTCCGATCCGTCTGTTGCCAAATCGAAAAGCGTGAAGGTGGGGCAGAAGCGCCCGCAGCGCAGGTAGCCGCCGCGCCGTTCGGAGATGAAGGCGATGCGGCCCGCAGGCGTGAAGCAGGGCTGGAAGTCGTTGAAGGTGCCGTCTGTGAGCTGCGTGAGCTGCGAGCCGTCGGCGGCGATGGAGAAGAGGTGATAGCAGAAGCCTTGTTCCCAATGTCCGTTTTCGGCGTGGTTCAAATGGCTGATGTGGCGGCGGGAACCAACGCCTTCGACATAGGCGAACGAGATGGTCTTGCCGTCGTATGAGACGGCGGGCGAGAGGAGCGAGCCGCCGTCCTTGCCCTGCGTCGCGCGGGTTCCGAACGCGAGCGGCTGGTCTTTCATGCGGCCGTTGGCGACGCGCGAGTCAGCCAAGACATCGCGCAGGGCAGGCTTTGCGCCGAAGGGGTCGGTGAGCAAGAAGAGCCCGCCGCCGGAGCGCTGCTGCTGACCATAGAACTGATCGCAGCAGTGCTCCATCACGCCGCGCACTTCGCGTTTGATGAAGAGCAGGTCGTTGAAGCCGAGCAGGGGATTGGCGAAGGCGATGCGGCGGCGCACGGAGAGGAGGCGGTCAAAGAGCGTGCGGCGCTCTGCGGCGCTCTCTGGCTTGATAGCTGCGGCCTCGGCGCGGAGGGCTTCGAGGTCGCGCTGCGCTGCGGAGAGATCGCTGCAGCCGGGCAGCGCCTGCACATCCGCCAGCAGCGCTGCGGTGCGGCGCAGCAGGACGTCGAGCGGGTCGCAGTCGGCGGCGGTGACCAGCGCCTCGGCACAATAAGTCTCGGGTGCAAAGCTTGCGAAGCGCGGCTTCTGCGTCAGGTCGTACTGCAGAAAGGCCCATTGGCGGTCGGATTCGCCCTCGGGATAGGCAGCGCCTGGCGCTGGCGGCGTCAGCCACTCGGATGCACCATAAGACGATAGGCATAGCCATGCCGCACCCAGTAACACACCTCGTGCCTTCAGATTCATAGTCGTCTCCCCGAATGACGATTGATTGCTGCGGTGGAATACTAAGGAAAAATTGTTGGCAAACGACAGGTTAACCCATAATCACTCGGCCATCAGTCCTTATATCCACCATTTCATGTCTCATAGTATGCCCGATATCCAGTTGAAAGAGAATCACTCTTCTGGCTTTTTTGCGACACGTCAGAAAGACCCGACAAAGACCTGTTGCGTTTGCCAACGTAGCATGGTTAAATAAAAACAAGTTGTCGTAACCCATTGGTCAATACGACTATGAGTTTGCTCCTGCGGAGCCGTGCGTCGAGATATGCGCAAGCCGCTGTGAAGCATGTGCGGCATCGACTTGGAGGAGACAGATTTATGGCGGAACGAACGGACAGATCAGGCGGTGCGGAGCCGCGCTCCATCTTCGTTACGCGGCTTCTGGCGATCGCCGTGGTGGCTGACTTGTTCTTTATCGGCCTGGCGGGCTTCTCCTTGCGGCAGAGTTGGCAGAGATACCAGGAGCGAGCCGAAATATCGACGCAGAACCTGTCGCATGTGCTGGCTGGCCACATTGCAGACACCGTAGATAGAATCGATCTGACCGTGCTTACGGTGGTCGATGAAGTGGAGCGGCAGCTTGCCGGAGGAGGCATCGACGGGAAGGCTCTGAATGCGTTTGTTGTCCGTCACCATGCCCTTCTGCCTGTTCTGGACGGGTTGCGCGTGGTGAATGCTCAGGGGGAGAACGCATACGGTATCGGCGTAACACCCGGTGTTCGGACCAGTGTTGCCGATCGCGCGTACTATGTGCGCTTGCGCAACGACCCGAAGGCTGGATTGGTTATCTCCGAGCCTGTGGTGGGGCGCGTCAGCAAGAAATGGTCGATCATCCTCGCACGCAGGGTCAATCAGCCCGACGGTTCGTTTGCCGGTTTGGTCTACGGCACGATTACGCTGGAGCAATTCAACAACACATTCTCCACCGTCGATGTCGGCAGGCACGGCTCCATTTCACTGCGCGACGAGGAGTTGGCGCTGGTTTCGCGCTATCCGGAGCCGCAGGACGTGAGTAAGGTGGTCGGGAAGAAAAACGCCTCCCCCGAGTTGCTGAACGCGGTTCGGGCGCAAAAGGAGACCGGCAGCTACCGCAGCGCCCGCGGGTTCGACGGTGTGCGGCGGACTTACTCGTATCGCAAAGTGTCCGATCATCCCCTTTACATCATCGTCGGGTTGGCCTATGAGGACTATCTTGCCGGATGGCGGAGCGAAGCCGGCGGGGTGACGGCGCTGGTGGGGCTCTTCATCCTCGGCACGCTCGTGTCGTCAAAGCTGATTTACCGCGACTGGACGCGCCGGACCGACGCGGTCCAAGAACTCGGCCGGCAGTCCCGTTTGCTGATGGAGACCAACCGTAACCTCGAACAAGCGACCGGGCGCGCCGAATTGGCAAACGCGGCAAAGAGCGAGTTTCTGGCCAATATGAGCCACGAAATACGAACGCCTCTGAACGGCGTGCTGGGTATGCTGGATCTGATCATAGACACGAGCCTGACTGAAGAGCAGCGCCATTATGCCCACACCGCTCGAATCAGCGGCGATACGCTTCTCAACCTGATCAACGATATCCTCGATTTTTCGAAGATCGAGGCAGGCAAACTCGACCTCAAAATACAGAAGTTCAGTCTGTTCAACCTGATGGACGATTTCGTTGGGATGATGGCTCTGCGGGCGCAGAATAAAGGGCTCGTGCTGGGCTGCGTGATGGCGCCTGAAGTTCCTTCGGAGCTGCAGGGTGATCCGGGCCGTTTGCGGCAGGTCCTGGTCAACCTGACCGGTAACGCGATCAAGTTCACGTCTCAGGGCGAAGTCGTCATCCGCGTCAACAAGGTCTCTGAAACCACGGACGGGATTCAACTGCGTTTTACTGTGCGCGACACGGGAATCGGCATTTCACCGAACAAGGTCGGCCTCCTTTTCAACAAGTTCACCCAGGTTGACTCTTCAGCGACGCGACTCTTCGGCGGCACCGGGCTAGGTTTGGCGATCTCCAAGCAACTGGTTGATCTGATGGGGGGCGATATCGGTGTCCGTAGCGAGGAGGGCAAAGGTTCGGAATTCTGGTTCACGGTGCGCTTAGCCAAGCAACCCGCCTCCGACGCATCGGTCGCGACGGTGTCTGCTGACCTGCGCGGGGTGCGCGTCCTCATTGTCGATGACCACCCCGTCAACCGCGAGATTCTTCTGGTTCTGCTGAAGTCTTGGGGCATGAG
>CAYSXF010000547.1:0-4164 GCA_964434815.1 uncultured Lentisphaeraceae bacterium | reverse complement strand
CGTCCCAACTGCAGAAGCCGAAGCTGTTCGGTGCCTCGTGCAAGACCACCAGCTTCTCCGTCGCCGCGGGAAAGAGCGCCCGCACGGCCTCGCTCTCGACCCGCGAAACCAGAACGACCTTCAGCCCCTTGGACAGCAGAGCCGACACGAATTCCGCAAACCCAGGTGCCATTTCAGTAAGCCCCGCCGTCAGCGCGGCTACGAACTGCTCGTTGCACTCCGCGATCACGGCCGGAACATCGACGGTCTTCTGCTGCTTGTTGCACAACGCGTTCAGCCCCGACGAAAACGATTTCCCGCCCATGAAACGGGCCATCAGCGTCGCATCCAGCTTGACGCCCTCTTTGGCGAGCCGTGCGCAGCAGATATCCAACAGAAGACGATGTCCCGGCAGTACCGCAAAATCGAATTCCACAATCACGCCTCGCTGCAAGTGAGCGCCAGTCGAATTAGTCATCTCAAACTCCTCGGTGTTCAGAATCTCTTATACCTTTAATCAGTAAGGGCATACTTTACCCTGACGCATTCCCGCGGTCAAGCGTCCGTTGCCACAGTTGACGCCACGCGGCAATTAGTTCACAATACCAAATATCACTTGTGACGAATAATCGGCACATTCGGGAGCATGTCATTTCGGGGACTCGATGAAGAAACTTTTGGGCGTTATCTTTTTTATTCTCTGCGTGGCGGGGGCCTATTGGCGCATCCATTCGGTGCAACAGGCGTCTGCCGCGACGGCGAAAGCCGGCAAGGTCGCGGTCGCGGCGCCGGTGGTCACCACGGTTGCGGAGCGCAAACCGATGCCGGTCGAGATCCGCACGTTCGGCACCGTGGAGGCTCTGTCCACGGTGACCGTCAAGGCGCAGGTGAACGGACTGCTTGCCGAGGTCGCTTTCACTGAAGGGCAAGATGTCAAGGCCGGCGATCTGCTCGCGCGGATCGACACGCGCCCGTTCGAAGCCGCGCTGCACCAGTCTGAGGCTGCGCTGGCCCGCACGCGGGCGCAGCGGGCAAACGCGGAGCGCGATCTCCGCCGCATGACCGAACTGTTCGCCAAGGGTTTCGCCTCCGAGAACGACCGCGACCAGGCGGCGACGACCGTGTCGGTTCAGCAGGCTTCCGAACACGCGGATGAGGCCGCTGTCGAAAGCGCCCGCATCCAGCTCGACTACTGCACGATCCGCTCGCCCATCTCCGGCCGCACCGGCCGCCGTCTGGCGGACCAGGGCAACCTTGTCGGCGCGAACACGACGGCGCTGGTCACAATCAACGAGATCCATCCGGTGAACGTGAGCTTCGCCGTGCCCCAGCAGGATATGGAGCGCCTGCGCAACTGGCGGACCGCGCCGGACATCCGCGTCGAGGCGACGCTGCCGGAAAGCGAGGGGATCGCAGAGACAGGACGGCTCGCCTTTCTCGACAACGCCGTAGACCGCACGACCGGCATGATTTCGCTCAAGGCCGAATTCGCCAACGCTTCGAACCGGCTTTGGCCGGGGCAGTTCGTCAATGTGCGCCTTCGCATCGCCATCGAGACGAATGCCGTGGTGATCCCGTTCCGGGCCGTGCAGAACGGGCAGAAAGGGACATATGTCTTTGTGGTTAAGCCGGACCGCACCGCGGATGTGCGCCCGGTGAAGATCGGCCGGAACGTCGATGAGGCGAGCATCATCGCCGACGGGTTGCAGGCCGGCGACGTCGTGGTGACGGACGGACAGCAGCGCTTGGGGCCGGGCACGAAAGTGGAGCTTACCGGCGAGGGCGCCGCGCCGCCTGCGGGGCATGCGGCGCCATGAACATTTCCGCGACCTTCATCCACCGGCCTGTCATGACCACGCTGGTGATGATCAGCATCCTGCTCTTCGGCATGGTCGCCTACCGGCAGCTTCCCGTCAGCGACCTGCCGAACGTCGACTATCCGACGATCCAGGTGACGGCCAACTTGCCGGGATCAAGCCCGGACACCATGGCCTCGGCCGTCGCGACCGTTCTCGAAAAGCAGTTCTCCACGATTGCGGGCATCGACACGATGACCTCCGTCAGCACGCTGGGGCGCTCGCAAATCACGGTGCAGTTCGCGCTGAACCGCAACATCGACGCGGCGGCGCAGGACGTGCAGGCGGCGATCGCCCGCTCCCAGCGGCAACTGCCGGTCAACATGCCCGCGCCGCCCTCGTACCAGAAGGTCAATCCGGCGGACACCCCCTTCCTCTACCTGGTGCTGACCAGCCCCACGCAGCCGCTTTCGGCGCTGGACGAGTTCGGACAGACGCTGATCGGCCAGCGCCTTTCGACGGTGGACGGCGTGGCCCAGGTGCTGGTGTTCGGCAGCCAGAAATACGCCGTGCGCATCCAGGCCGACCCGCGCAAGCTGTTCGTCCACGGCCTCGCGCTCGACGACCTTTTCAACGCCGTCGTGAACGGCAACGTCAACCTGCCCACCGGCATCCTCTACGGCCCGTCGCGCATGTTCACCGTGCAGGCCAACGGCCAGCTCACCTCCGGGGCGCAATACGACGACCTGATCGTCGCGCGCCGCGACGGCGTGCCGGTGCGGCTGAAGGATGTCGCCGTGGCCAAAGACAGCGTCGAGAACGACAAGATCGCGGCTTGGTATCTCGACGCCAAGACGAGCCAGCGCGCCATCGTGCTGGCCGTCCAGCGCCAGCCCGGCGTGAATACGGTCCAGGTCGCCAAGGACGTCAAAGCGCTGCTGCCGCAGCTCCAGGCGCAACTGCCGCCTTCGGTCGGGCTCAAGGTCCTCTATGACCGCAGCATCCCGATTCAGCGCTCCGCCGACGACGCGCAATTCACCCTGCTGCTGACGCTCGGCCTCGTGGTGCTGGTGATCTTCGTGTTCCTGCGGTCGTTCGCGGCGACGGTCATCCCATCCTTGGCGCTGCCGATGTCCATCATCGGCACCTTTGCGGCGATGCGCCTGCTGGACTACAGCCTGGACAACCTGTCGCTCATGGCGCTCACGCTGGCGATCGGCTTCGTGGTGGACGACGCCATCGTGATGCTGGAGAACATCGTGCGCCACATGGAGATGGGAAAACCGCGCCTGCAGGCGGCGCTCGACGGCGCGCAGGAGGTCGGCTTCACCATCGTCTCCATGACCCTTTCGCTCGCGGCCGTCTTCATCCCCGTGCTCTTCATGGGCGGACTTGTCGGCCGCATTTTCCGAGAATTCGCGGTGACCATCGGCGCGGCCGTGATGATCTCAGGCGCGATCTCGCTGACGCTGACGCCCATGCTTTGCGCGAGGTTCCTGCGAGAGCCCGACAAGGTGCATCACGGGCGCATCTACGCCTTCACAGAGCGCGGCTTCCAAGGGATGCTCAATTTCTACGATTCGACGCTGAGCTGGGCTCTGCGCCACCGACGCGTGGTGATGATCTTCTCCGCCATCATTCTGGCGCTGACCGTCAAGCTGGCCGCCATGGTCGGCAAAGGGTTCCTGCCGTCCGAGGACCAGGACCAGATCACCGTCACAACAGAGCCGCCCGAAGGCACCGCGCCCGCGACCATGTTCGCGCTGCAGCAGGCGGCCGCCGACATTGTGCGCAAAGATCCCGATGTGCTCGACACGATGGCCACTACGAGCACCAGCAGCGGCAACCCGAACAACGGCCGCATGCTCGTGCATCTGAGGCCGTGCACCGAACGCCGCGCGACCGCCGACCAGATTGTCCAGCGCTTGCGCCCGAAGCTCTCGACCTTGCCAGGCATCCGGGTGTTTCCGCAGGTGCCCCAGACGCTCCAGATCGGCGGGCGCATGAGCAAGAGCCAATACCAGTACGTGCTGCAAGGCCCCGATATCGGCGAGCTGAACCGCGTGGCGAACAGCGTCCTCGAACAGATGCAGGGGCTGCCAGGGTTTCTGGACGTCACCAGCGACATGCAACTGAAGAACCCTGAACTCTCCGTGGAAATCGACCGTGACCTCGCATCCTCCCTTGGCGTCTCAGCCAACGCGGTCGAGAACACGCTGCTCAACGCCTATTCGTCAAGCCAGGTATCGACCATCTTTACGCCGAACAACCAATATCTGGTGCTGCTGGAGCTCCTGCCGGAATACCAGCGGAATCCGGCTGCGCTGTCGCTGCTCTATGCTGTCTCTTATACACATCTCCGAGCCCACGAGACAGGCAGAAAACTCGT
>CAYSXF010000546.1:0-4167 GCA_964434815.1 uncultured Lentisphaeraceae bacterium | reverse complement strand
ATCGGCAGAAGGGCCACGACGGATTCATCTTTTCGCAGCTCAAGCAGGTTGACGATGGGCTTGCCGAAGGAGGTTCGGGGAGCCTCGGGAATCTCGTAAGCCTCCTTCTTGAAGACGCGGCCCTGGCTCGTGAAAAGGAGGAGCGTGTCATGGGTTTCCGCCACAAACACGGTGTCAATGAAGTCCTCGTCCTTGACCACCGCGCCGGTGATGCCCTTGCCGCCGCGCCGCTGCTCGCGGTAGGTCGTGAGAGGAACGCGCTTGACGTAGCCGCGCTGGCTCAGGGTGATCACGCAGGGCTCGTCGGCGATGAGGTCCTTGATGTTGACCTCGCCCTCCAGCGGCACGATCTCGGAGCGGCGCGTGTCGCTGCGCTTGGCGGCGGTCACGAACTTGGCCTTGATGTCGGCGAGGTCCTGCTTGATGAGGCCGTAGATTTTGCCGGGGTCTTGGAGCAGGCTCGTGAGGTAGGCGATGCGCTCGCACAGCTCTCGGAACTCGGCTTCGACCTTGTCGCGCTCGAGGCCGGTGAGCTGGTAGAGGCGCATCTCGAGGATCGCGTCCACCTGCTTGTCGGAGAAGCCGAAGCGCTCGATCAGGCGGGTTTTGGCCTCGTCGCGGTTCTTGGAAGCGCGGATGATGGCGACGACTTCGTCGAGGTGGTCGAGCGCGATGAGCAGGCCTTCCAGGATGTGTTTGCGCGCCTCGGCTTTGGCTAGCTCGAACTTGGTGCGGCGCGTGATGACCTCGAAGCGGTGGTCCACGTAGCAGCGGAACAGCTCTTTCAGGGTCATCACTTTGGGGCGGCCCTGGTCGATCGCCAGCATGATCGCGCCGAAGGTGGTCTGGAGCTGCGTGTGCTTGTAGAGGTTGTTCAGCACGACCTGGCCCATGGCGCCGCGCTTGAGCTCGATCACCACGCGGATGCCGTCGCTGGAGCTTTCGTCGCGGATGTCGGAGATGCCCTCGATGATCTTCTCGTTCACAAGGTCAGCCATCTTCTCGATCATGCTGGCCTTGTTCACCATGTAGGGGATCTCGGTGATGATGATCGCCTCTTTGTTCTTATACTCGACGATCTCGGCCTTGCCGCGGATCATGATCGAGCCGCGCCCGAGCTTGTACATCGCCTCGATGCCGCGCGTGCCGCAGATCGTCGCGCCGGTCGGGAAGTCGGGCCCCTTCACGAACTGCATCAGGTCGTCGATCGTGCAGTTGGGGTTTTCCACATAGTGCGTGATGCCGTCCACCAGTTCGCCGAGGTTGTGCGGCGGGATGTTGGTGGCCATGCCCACGGCGATGCCGGTGGAGCCGTTGAGCAGCAGGTTCGGCAGGCGCGCGGGCAGGACCGTGGGCTCCAGAAACTCTTCGTTGTAGTTGGGCTTGAAGTCGACCGTGTCCTTCTCGAGATCGTCGAGCATCTCCTCCGCGAGCCGGTCCATGCGCACTTCGGTGTAACGCATGGCTGCGGGCGGGTCGCCGTCGATGGAGCCGAAGTTGCCCTGGCCGTCGACCAGCGGATAGCGCATCGAGAAGTCCTGGGCCATGCGCACGATCGTGTCGTACACGGCCTGGTCGCCGTGCGGGTGGTACTTACCGATCACGTCGCCGACCACGCGGGCGGATTTCTTGTAGGCCTTGTTCCAGTTGTTGCCCAGCTCGTTCATCGCGAAGAGCACGCGCCGGTGCACCGGCTTCAGCCCGTCGCGGGCATCCGGCAGCGCGCGCCCGATGATCACGCTCATCGAATAATCGATATACGAGGAGCTCATCTCGTCTTCGATGTTGATGTTGTGCATGCCCTGCTCTACGCTCTCGACCGGCTGGATCTCGTCGCTCATGATTTCTCCGCTGTTGGACTTTTAAAAACAGTGTCATATTACCACTTTGGATGGCCAGAAACCACTTCCAAACGCGGCTAACGACGTTTTTTGAACTGTACGTATCTCAAAGATGTATCTAAGATATGTATCCTTATGAAACGACTGACGCTCAATCTGCCCGACGGCCTGCTGGAGACCGTCATGGAACTCTCCGGCTCGTCCGGAAAAACCGACGTCATTGTCGCCTCGCTGCGCGCATACGAGGCCGACCTGCGGCGGGCCCGCCTCCAAAACTTGCGGGGCCAAGCCGCGCTGTTTGCGGCTCCGGAACGCGAGGCCCGGCCGTGACGCCGGTTTTCATCGACACGCCTGTCTGGCGCGACTACTTCGCGGGCCGCAAGCCCGAACTGGGGGACCGCGTGGACGAGCTGATCACGCAGCAGCTTGCCCGCGTCAGCGGAGCGGTCATGCAGGAGTTGCTCTCGCAGGCGCGCACCCCCGCCGCTTGCGACCGCCTGGCCGAAGCGCTGCTCGGCGTTTACGAGACCCCGCCTGCCGACGAGCGCCGCATCGCGCTCCTGGCCGGAAGGATCGCCTGCCGCCTTCACGCTGAAGGACTCGCACCCCTGCAGCCGCTGCGTGTGCGCTCCGCCGCCGCTGCTGTGGATGCGCACGCACCGCTGCTCACCACTGACGCTGCCCTGCACGCTGTCGCACGCTTCTTTCCCCTCAAAATCCTCTGCGCATAACCGCTTGCCGGTGTTGCCCAGTCCGACAGCACGTCTTGCGGCATGCTCTCTTTTTTGGTTTACTTAACTTACCAATTTTCGAACGGTTCAACAGGGATGATCATTATGCTGAAAAGAACTCTGACCGCCGGCCTGCTTCTGAGCCTGGCCGGATGCACGTACCAAGCCGCCAAGCCGCTAACAGAAGCCGAAGCGGCGGTCGTTGTGCAGCCTGCAGCTCGCGAGAAACAGCCCGCGGCTCCTGTGAAGCCGCCGGCCGTACGCGAGACGCCGCCGGCCAGCCACGTGAAGCCGCCGGCAGTCCAGGCCGAACAGCCTCTCCAGACCGAGCGCTTCGAGCAGGCCGCATTCCGCACGCCGAATGCCGCCTACCGCTCCGTGCCGTTCTACTCGCTCAACGACGCGCTCGACCCCGCTGAGATAGACCGCCAGCTCCACATCTTCAAAGAGGGCGGGTTCGGCGGCACCTTCCTCCACAGCCGCATCGGCCTCCTCACCGAATATCTGAGCGACGAGTGGTTCTCCGTCATGGCCGCGGGCGTCAAGAGCTCGCAGGCGCTCGGCATTGACGCGTGGTTCTACGACGAGGACAAGTGGCCGAGCGGTTTCGCGGGCGGCATCGTGCCGCTCAAGGACGAGTCGTTCCGGGCGCGCGCCCTGCTGCGGGTCAAGAAGGATCAGGCGGTGACCGCGCCGGACACCGTGCTCTTCCAGGACGCCGCCTACACGTACGTCTGCCATGTGGACCCGCTGGGCAACGCCTGGTTCAACGGCACCTCGTGGGTGGACCTGATGAACCCCGCGATGGTGAAGGCGTTCATCGACTGCAGCTACGCGCCGTACGCCAAACGCTTCGCGGGCCAGCCGCACGTGCGAGGCATCTTCACCGACGAACCCCAGATCAGCCCGCGCGCCACCAGCGTTCCCAACGACGGCGCGGTGAGCTTCTCGCCCGTCGTGCTCGCCGCGTTCAAGGCGCGCACCGGCACCGACCTGCCGCCCGTTCTGCCGTCGCTCTTCGACACCGTCGGCGACTGGCGCCGGGTGCGGCTCGACTACTACCGCACGCTGGCCTCCTGCTTCGAACAGGCCTTCGCCAAACAGATCGGCGACTACTGCGCCACCAACGGCATGGTCTGGACCGGCCACTACAACAGCGAGGACGCGCCCACCGGCAACATGCTGAACGAGGGCGACCTCATGCAGCAGTACCGCCACATGCAGATGCCGGGCATCGACGCGCTCGGCCTGCACTACAACACGCTGCACTGCGGCAAAGTCATGACCTCCGTCGCCAACCAGTACGGCCAGCGCCGCCGCCTGAGCGAGCTTTTCGGCATCAGCGGCCACAACATGACCTTCGAGGACCGCATGTGGATCACCGACTGGCACACGCTCATGGGCGTGAACTTCATGTGCCCGCACCTTTCGCTCTACAGCATGAAGGGCGAACGCAAGCGCGACTACCCGCCGACCATCAGCCCCCACCAGCCCTACTGGCGCTACAACCGGCTGTTCGAAGACTATTCAGCCCGCCTGTGTACCTTTGCGACCGTCGGGCAGACCACGCCGGAGCTTTGCGTGCTCAGCCCTCT
>CAYSXF010000545.1:0-4174 GCA_964434815.1 uncultured Lentisphaeraceae bacterium | reverse complement strand
ACACCTCTCTATTCGTCGGCAGCGTCAGATGTGTATAAGAGACAGGCATTTCCATCAGATATCACAAAAGGCTCGGCGGTCGCGCAAAGTGTGCCGTCGGGCCGGAAAAGCATCATAGCGATATTCGCCAAAGTCGCCGGAGAGTACCCAGTGATGGTCAAGTTTACGGTTTGCTTGAAGTACGGAGCGCCGCTACTCATGGCGACGTGCTTGACGCGGTTGATATCAACACTCACATTTACTGAACCGATGCCACTCATACAAGCCACCTCGGGGTTGATACGGTTACTTCGTCGCCAGTGAATCGCTTTTCAGTGTCGAATGACGCCTGAGAAATTCCGTTGTCATATTGTGCGCCCCAGTCCTTCGCTCCCTGGGGATCGCTCCATGCAAGTTTCGGCATTGCCTTGAGACGCGCAATCACCCCGTCTTCAATGGCATGCCCCCAAAGTTCGATAATCTCATTGCCTATCTCATCAGCGTTGTAAGCGGGGGTTAAAACCAATTCGACGCGAAGCCCACCGGTAACTGACTCCGTGGAGGGTGTATTCAAAAACGTCAAGGTGCCGGGCTGCTCAAATCTGACTCCGGCCAGATTGTACGGGTATCCGTCCTTACCCTGAGCAACGTCCGTGGTGGACCGAAGCCACACGGTTGCAATGCGTCGAATATCGGAAACAAAGGATGATGCAATGGAATAAGCCGCTTGGTTGGCGACAAGATCAACCGTTACTTTTTCGCGCCAGCATTCGGACCGTCGGCAAAATTCCTGAGCTATCTGCCGCGTCATGCGAAGAATCAAACCATCCGTACAGGCCGGGACGTGGATCCGGATATTGTCAATCAACTGGTCGTATCGAACGGCTTTCATGGCGCATACTCCTTAAAAGCCGGGGCGCCCGCAATGGACACCCCGGCCAAACAGTCTCGGAATGTCCGACTATTTCAGGTCAGCGATAACCGCCGTCACCTTCACGATGCCAGTGGATCCAGACGCCGCGGCAGCGGCGGTCAGAATAATTTGATTCGCAGCCGTGTACGCGGTGGTCGTGGTGTGCGCGCTGATTGATCCAACGCCAGCGGTCATGTTCGAGATAACCGTCGCGCCGATGAACCGCGTCGCACTTCCAGTGTCACCCACTGAAAGAGTCACGGCGGTAGTCGTCAGCTTGATGGGCATGAGTTCAACGGCCTGAACCACGCAATTCGCGGGAATGTTAATCACCGCCATCGAGTCGCCGGACCCAAGCGCCTGCTTGGAAAGATCCAGATACCCGGTCAACTTGTACGTCCCACCCTTGTCGAGCACGCTGAATTCAGCCGTCCCGCCCGGAGCGTTAGTATAAGCAGTCACCGCGCTGACGTTCATGGCAATCGCCACAAGCGCAATCATCATCACAATCAATTTATTCATGGTCATTTTCCTTATGTTTTCGTTTCGGATCGGAGAGAAGTGGGGCGTCCACGGCTGGACCGCCCCTGGCTCACTTAGCCTTTGTACACCCACGCCACGGACAGGGCGGGCGGGACCAGCACCTTCCAGTCGTAGATGTAGAGACCCTTGTACTTCGTGCCGAATCCGTTTTCGATCCGGGTGTCCTCGATCTTCGAGAGCACGCCACCATAGGCGCCAAAGGCGTTGGTGAAGCACAGGATCGGAGAGGGATGCAGAGCATCGGCGCCCGTCGCCTGAACCACGTCACCATTGCTGTTGGTGCAGGTGATGCCGGGAAGCAGCGGCGCGCCGGTTTCAGGGTGGAGTAACTGGTTGTAGCAGTTGGTCGTGTTGAAATCCGCGCCGTCAACGCGCAGGATCTCGCCAGAACGAAGCTGGGAAACATTGTCCCCGGCGACGTTCGCTGCCTTCAGCTCGGAGCGCAACACAACGCCGCGAAGCACTTCAGGGAGAATGAAATGCTTATCGCCGGTGATGTTGTTCTCATTCAGGCAGGAAGTCAACGACTGCGTGACTTCGATCACGTTGGTCGTTTCCAGCTTGATCGGGTTCGCGGCGGTTCCCAGGTTATAGGCTCCGCTGACGGCTCCGGCGGTCGCGCCCTTGTTGGTCGCGTCGGCCTGTGTCACCAGGTCGGCAAGCGCCTGCGTCTCGACATAGATGTCGATCTGCTTCACGGCGTCGCCCTTGAAGGCGGCGGCGAGATCCAGGTGCGAGCGGTTTTCGCTCTGGTCAAACACGGCAAAAGCCCATGCCGCCTGACGGGAGAGGGTCAACTCAACCGGGGTGCTGGTCGGCACCTGGAAGTTGAGCGAGCCGCCCGTGGTGAAGCTGCCAACGGCAACGGTGGGGATCGTGGGGATCGTCACCTTGTCGCCGGCGTTCTTCAGCTCGTTGAAATACTTCGACTGAAGCATGCGCGTCAACTTCGCCTGCTTGTAATACTTTGCATTCCAGACGCGGGACCAATACTGGGGCACGAAACCGGCTGTATTGTAGCTGGGCTGCCCGACTGCGTTTTCAAGACTCATAGTGTTATCCTTCTTTCTTTGTTTGAATCAACCCGGCTTAATTGCCAGGTGCCATCCCCATTTTTTGATGAATGGCTTTGCTTTGTTTCTCAAACTCCTCGTCAGAAATTTTGCCGTTCTCGAAGTCCGCGAGGAGCTTGTTAGCTTCGGCCTTCAAGTCGGTTGGTTTTGGCGGGGTGACTTCCACAGAGGCGCTATTGCGACGCGGCTGTACTTGTCCAGCGGTAGGTGCAACAACCTTCTTCGGGGGCGGCGTGATTCCCTTGCTTTTCTGATATTCTGCAAAGGCTTCAGCGGCTTCCTTGGAGGGGTCTGCGGCGACGCTCGTAATGCTCTGGCGCCAGGTGACGCGCGTTCCCGGCTTCTGCGTGTCAAGATGCTCAACCCATTCAGGGTCTGCGCTTGATCCGCCCTTGCCGTTCACGTTTGCGAAACCGGGTGCAATCCGTTCAACTTCATCGGTAAAGGTGTCGCGGGCGCTAGCTTCCTGCCGCACTCGTTCCGCCTCCTGCCGTTGTCGTATCTCGGCCATTTGAGCGGCGGTCACTTCCTGACTCTGCTTGGTAGCCCTACCGATCATCTCGGCATTTGCTTTAAGAAGCGGCTCCCAGGTCTCCCGCAATTCGGCGGGCACGCCTTCAAGCAACTTCTCAACCGTAAGGTCGGATAATCCGGCCTGCGGCTGCGTTTTCGCCGGCGCCGTCTTCAATGCCGAAATCTCGGCCTGAAGTTGCGCCACCATGCCAGTCAGTTCTGCGACTTTCGCCTGACTTCGCTTGGAAAGTTCCCCGCCAATCTCGCCGTTCAAGTCACGTTTCCGCTTCTCAAGCGCGGCGATATCAGCTTCAAGGGCTGCTTTCCGGGTCTGGTCGTCGTCAACAACCTGCGTGGTTTCGCGCTCCTCGGCTTTCACCTCGGGGGGCGTCTCCGTTACAGTGGTCTTCTCGCCTTCAGTGGTCACTGTCTCCGTCACCGTAGCGGCTGCCGGGGCAGCGGTTTTGGCGAAAGCGGCTTCAATGTCCTTCTCTGCGGCTGCCAAGTCCTTGTCAGCGGCGTCCATCTCTGTGTTTTCTCTCGTCACTATCTCATCTCCATAACGCGGTCTATTGACTCGCCGGGTTAAATGGGCGACTGGTCACTTGCCAGTGGTCCATCCGGTTCATCAGGCGGCGTTTCGGTGGAATTGTTGGAGTCCACCAGCTCCAGAAATTCAGCGATCCACTGAGCGGCGCTTGTCTTATTCTCGCCACCAATGAATCGGTTTTGCTTGTCCAGTCGGGCCAGCTCCCGGCGCATGAGTTCTAAAACGCGCTTGCCCTGCTCGCTGGCGTTAAGTCCGGCGAGAAGGTTGCGCTCTTGCTTGGAAAGCTCAGGTATGTCGGAAAGCTGCATCGGGGATTCCTTTACGGAAGATTCAGGACAATGTTCGTCAGCACGCTTCCGCCATTGGAAACCGCGATAACAACATTGGTCAAACTCTTGACGGCGTTGGTGGATCCATCGACTCCCGCAAGCTGAAGCGTCGGGCCTTGAACAGTCGCTGTCGCCGTAATCGCCGCTGCGCTCTTGGTGATGGTTGCGTTGGTAGCCACGCCGCCAACGGGAACAACCGCCACGCCACCAATCTTCATCGTGCCGCTCTTGACGTTCAGGCCCTGTCTCTTATACACATCTCCGAGCCCACGAG
>CAYSXF010000544.1:0-4182 GCA_964434815.1 uncultured Lentisphaeraceae bacterium | reverse complement strand
TACGAGGTTTCTGCCTGTCTCGTGGGCTCGGAGATGTGTATAAGAGACAGCGACTATTTCATGCGGCTCGCGTTGCGCGAGGCCGCCAAGGCCGCCGAGGCAGGCGAAGTGCCGACCGGCTGCGTCATCGTGCAGAAACCCCAGAAGCTCGACCTGCCTTTCGCCGCCGTCAAGGTGCTCGCCCGCGCCCACAATCAGACTGAAATGCTGAAGGACGCCACCGCGCACGCTGAGATGATCGCGCTGACGCAGGCCTCGTCCGCCCTCGGCGACTGGCGGCTCACCGACACGGTCCTCTACGTCACAAAGGAGCCTTGCTCCATGTGCGCAGGCGCTATCGTGCTCGCCCGCGTGCCGCTCGTGGTCTGGGGCGTCTCAGATCCCAAGCGCGGCGGCCACACGGTCTTCTCTATCCTCAACCACCCCGGCCTCAACCACCGTCCCGAACTCCTGGCAGGCGTGTTGGAAGAAGAGTGCCGCGGCATTCTGCAAGACTTCTTCCGCGCCCGCCGCGAGGAAGCTTAACCGCGCCCCATTCTCTGCCATGTCCGGTTCTACCATTCAGCCTGCCTGCGGTGAGCAAAGCCGAACCGTGTCTCCCCTTATTCTCTCGGCCAGCCGCGCCACAGACATCCCCGCGTGCCGCGTGCCGTGGCTGCTCGACGCGCTGCGGCAGGGCGGCTGCGCCTGGCGCAACCCCTTCAACGGAACAGCCACCTGGGTCTCGTTCGCCGACGCGCGGCTCATCGTATTCTGGAGCAAGAATTTCGCGCCGCTGCTGCCGCATCTGCCGCTCGTGGAGCGACACGGGCTTGCGCCGTTCTTCCACTTCACCGTCAACGACTACGAGGCGGAAGGGTTCGAGCCCGGCCTGCCGCCGCTCGAAACACGTATCGCCACGTTCAAGGAACTCGCGGAGCGCTACGGACGCGAGCGGATCATCTGGCGCTTCGACCCGCTGCTGATCTCACGCAGCACGCCTGTCGAAGAACTGCTGCGCCGCGTGACAGCGTTGGGCGAGCGCCTCCACCCTTATGCAGGCAAGCTCGTATTCAGCTTCGCAGACCTGCACGCCTATGCGCGCGCCGCGCGCCGCTGCGCCGCCGCCAACGCCGACATCCGCGAGTTCGAGCCCGGGGAGATGACAGCCTTCGCGCAAGGTCTCGCG
Source organism: uncultured Lentisphaeraceae bacterium (assembly GCA_964434815.1). Lineage (GTDB taxonomy): Bacteria > Verrucomicrobiota > Kiritimatiellia > RFP12 > UBA1067 > CAYSXF01. The sequence goes on along the minus strand of CAYSXF010000544.1, from coordinate 3,014 downwards.
CCTCAGCTCGCGCGCTGGGGAATTGAAGCCGCCACCTGCTGCGAGACAATCGACCTTAGCCCTTTCGGCATCCGCCACAACGCCTGCATCGATGCGCAGACCTTTCTCAAGCTCGGGCTTCTGACGCCGAGCGAGGCGCAGTCCGTCATGAGAAAAGACAAAGGCCAGCGCCGCAACTGCGGCTGCTCGCGCAGCAAAGACATCGGCGCGTATGGCATCTGTTCGCATGGCTGTGTCTACTGTTACGCCAGACACTGAGCAATGCATCCCGAGGCGTCCGCGTCGGTTTACGGAATATCACGTACTTTGGAATCACCCCCATCGCAGATTGGGAGCGAAGCGTCAAACCGCCCTTCAAAAGAGGGAACCGTCCCTGTCAGAACGGTCATTGTACGCGCATCAGTGTGCCCGGATTGTAAATGAGATAGATGCGGCTGTTGGCAGTGTCGTAGCGCACCAGCCACCGCGACGGGATCGCGGCAGACGTGAATGATCCGCTCAGCGTGCCGGTGTAGGTGGCGATCACATACCGCTTGCCTTTGTTCAACATACCCGCGTTAGCCACACTCAGCGCCAAGGCGGAAACATCTAGATTGCCCTGCACCTGCAGCCGGTCGCACGAGCCGTCAGTCGCCACGTCCACCAATAACGTGCCACTTAGCGACGCCGGCGTCGACGCCAGCGTCAGTGTGCCGACCGCGTTGGTGCCGCCGGGGGCAACGGTGCCAGTCACCGTCAGCAGTCCGTTGTTGGTCACCGTCCCGCTGCCGCTGAGGCCGACCAGCGACTGAACCTTGCCGTTCACGTCGAGCACCGCGCCGGACGAAACGGAGGCCGATCCGGCTGTCCAGAGCGTATTGCTTGCGCCCAGCACGAGCGTGCCGCCCAGCACCGCCGTCACGCCATTGTAGGTGTTGGTGTTGTACAGGGTCAGCGTGCCGTTCCCTTGCTTCATCAGGCCGCCGTCCGCAGGCGCGCCGCATAAGAGCGGCTGTTTAATGCCGATCGAGTAGCCGTGCGTGTCGACTTTCGCGCCTCCCTCGAGCACATTGACGAAGATGTTGGTGAGCCAGCGGTCATCATTGGTGTTAACGAGCATCGCCGTCGTCCCCAAAAAGTTAGCCGTGCTGCTGCGCGCTTCGAGCGTGCCGCCGTTGAGGTTGAGCATGCCCTTCTGATTGGGAAAGGCAATGTCGATATAGAACTGGTTCAGGCGCACAACTCCGCCCGTGTTGACGCTTACGACCGTGTTGGAGGGGTTTCCTGAGTTCTGCGAGATACGGATCATATTGGCGAGCAGGACGCCGCTGCCGCTCACTGTGGTGTAACCGTAGGTTGAGCCGATTCCGTTGAGCAGTTCGTTGCAGCTCGTGAAATCGGCGAGGCCGTTGGTGATGAGCAACGTCCCGCCATCGACGTTCACGAACATGGCCGCCGTGGTTTTCAGTACGCCGCCGGCAAGCAGCAGCGTTCCGCCGGATATCCGGAGGCCGGGCGCGTTCTGGCCCGAATTCGGGCACGTCACCAGATTCGTGCCGCTGGCGCACACCAGCGTGCCGGCCAAAGGCTGAAGGGTTCCGAATGTGTTCACGGATGCGGCTCCCGGATCGAGAACCAGCATGCCGGCCCCGTTCTTCTGCACCGTCGCGCTCGTGCCTTCGCTCCCAATCACACCATTGACCGTCTGCGTGTAGCCCTGCGTGTCGAACGAGACCGTCACGTTGGTCGGAATGCGGATGATGCGGTTGGCTCTGAGCGCATGGTTCGTTAGCGATTGGAACGTGCAACTGCCGCTCACGAAGGTGAGATTCGTGGCCGGCGACGCGGGCACTGCGCCGAGGCTGCCGTCGTTCACGATTCCCAAGTTGCCCACAACGGTCGTTCCGCCGTTGTAGGTGTTCGTCCCCCGGAGATAGAGGAAGCCCGAGTTCTTCTTGGTCAGGCCGCCATCGACGGTCGCGCCGCTCAGCAAGGCCTGCCGGATCGTGACGTTCTTGCCGTTGCTGTCGATGACCGCCCCGCCTTCCCGCACATAGGCGACGATCCCCGACCAGTTGGTGTTGCCGTCGTTCAGGAGATTGGCGCCGTCCGCTTTGCAGAAGACCGTGCCTCCGTTGAAGCTGACCGTGCCATTTTTTACAGACGAGGTGTCGATGCCGAACCAGTTGAGCCGGATAACGCCGCCCGTGTTGATGTTGATGACCGACTGCGATGCCGGATAGGTGTTCTGCGAGACGCGCAGCGCCTGCACGTCCAAGATGCCGCTGCCGCTTACGGTGGTGGTTCCTGGCGAATTGAACGAGCTCAGCAATTCGCTGTTAGCATTCAGATCGACCAGTCCGTTCGTGATCAGGAGCGTGCCGTACTCGCTGACGCGCGCGTACATGTTGCCCGTGGTCTTGAGCAGGCCGCCGCCCACCACCAGCGTTCCGCCGCTCACCCAGAACGCGGGCGCGCTCTGCGGGTCACTGCCCGACTGCGTGACCAGCGTCGTGCCGCTCACCACCTGCAGCGTGCCGGTGGCGGCCTTGAGCGCATAGAAAATGTTCGTGCCGGCCGCGCCAGGATTAAGCGTCAGCGTGCCGGTGCCGCCTTTGACCCACACGCCCACATTCGTAACCGGGGCCGTCAGCGTCGCGCCCAGCCCCGCGCCGACGATGGGGCTGCCGTTCATCAGCAGCGGCCCGCCGCCGATCACGTAGCCGTTCGCAGTGAAAACGAGATCTCTCAGCGTCACAGCGTCAGCCGCGATGATGTTCGTGCCTGACGCTCCGAAGACCGCGTTGTTCGCGGCGCCGTTCACCCACACCGACCCCGCACCGGTCCAGTTCGTGTCCGCAATATTCCAGTTGCCGTTTATCGGCGAACTCAGCCATGTGTAATCCGCCGCAGCAACCGTCATGGCCGCGAGCAGCCAACCGCTCATGCTTAGCACTTGAATCCGTATCTTATTTGTTTTCATCATGCCTCCTTACATGACCCGCAGCAGGGTCCCAGGGTTGTAGACCAGATAG
>CAYSXF010000543.1:0-4184 GCA_964434815.1 uncultured Lentisphaeraceae bacterium | reverse complement strand
ACGCGCAGCTTCCAGTACGTGGACGACCTGATCCAGGCGATCCTCCTCTTCATGGCGCTGGACGCCAAGAAGGTCAAAGCCTTTTTCGCCAAGAAAGACATGGGCGTGCCGGTGGTCAACGTGGGCAACCCCGGCGAATACACGATCAAGCAGCTCGCGCAGGAAACGCTGCGCCAACTGCCGGAAAGCAAAAGCCAGATCGTCTATCAGCCGCTGCCGAAGGACGATCCCAAGCGCCGCAAGCCCGATATCGCCCTGGTGCAGGAACTGCTCGGCTGGTCTCCCGAAGTGCCGCTGAGCGAAGGCTTGGCCCGCACGATCGCCTATTTCCGCACCGTGAAATAGGAGACGCGAAGGTCAGCAGACGGAGAGAGTATTGGGCTCCGACATCCGACCGCTGACATCCGACTGCCGAATCTGACTCTCATACGCTGACGATGCCGAGCGGCTCGGCGGTCTTCCAGCCGCCGCGCGTGAAGTCGGGCACCTCCACCGGCGCGCCACCGTGCAGCACCGAGTGTTCGCTGAGTTCCACGAGCGAGCTCCAGAGCGCCGTGTCGTAGACGTCGATATCGAGCGGCAGGCCGTTCTGCAGGCAGTGGCAGAGGCGCAGATCCATCAGGAAGTCCATGCCGCCGTGGCCGCCGACTTTCTTGGCCGCCTCCCCGCTCTTGTCCCACAGCGGGTGCGTGTACTTGGCCTTCAGCGCCTCCAGCTCCGCATCCTTCATCCAGTCCTCCGCATGAGGGTCGAGCGCGACGCGCAGAGGATAGTCGGCCAGTGTTCCCCTGGTGCCCGTGATCGTGTTGACGCGGCTATAGGGGCGCGGGCTGGTGGTGTTGTGCTGCACCATGATCGTTCGGCCTCGATAGGTCCTGATGAGCGTGGTGTTCATGTCGCCCAATTTGTAGGCGAGTTTGGATTGCGGGCTGTTCTTGCCGTACTTGGCGGCAGCGGCAAGACTCAGTCCGAACTGATTAGAGCTCACGGACGTCAGAAAATCGAAACGGTCGCCGCGGTTGATGTCCATGTACTGGCAGACCGGGCCGAGGCCGTGCGTGGGATACGGGTTCCCTGTGTGCTGCTTGGACCACTCCAGGCGCCACTGACCCTGATAGCCGCCGGACGCCTCCTCGTTCAGCTTGCTGGACCGCAGATCATGGAGATAGGCGCCCTCGCCGTGCACCAACTCGCCCAGCACGCCTTTGCGGCAGAGGTTCAAGGCGAACATCTCATTGAAGCCGTAACAGCAGTTCTCCAGAATCATACAGTGGCGGCGCGTCTGCTCTGCCGTATCGACCAATTCCCAGCATTGCTCGATGGTCATGGCGGCGGGAACTTCGGTCACCGCGTGTTTGCCGCACTGCATCGCATAGACCGCCATGGGCGTGTGCCACAGCCACGGCGTGCAGATGTAAACGAGATCCACATCTTTGGATTCGCAGAGCTTGCGCCACTCGTCCTTAGAGCCGAAGTGGCCGACAGGGGCGGGCTTGCCGCTCTCGGTAAGGGCTTTGATCTGCTTGGCCACGCGGTCTTCATAAAGATCCCCGATCGCGGTGATTGTCACGTTCGGAATGTTCGACAACCGCCCCACCGCTCCCGAGCCGCGATGGCCGACGCCGATGAGGCCGACGCGAACCTTCGCGAGCGGCTCTGCGCGGAATCCGGCCATGGAAGCCCCCTTGCGCAGGTGAAATCCCCCCAGATGCAGGCACCCCGCCTGCGTCATCGCACCTGCTAATGCCGCCGTTTTCAGAAAGCCCCTGCGATCCATACCCATACGTCCCTCCTTGAGGCGCGCCTGACGCGCCACACATCGTGATAACAGCGTAGCAGAAACGGCGTGCGTTGCCCACCTTCGTTTCTTCGCGCTTGTATACCGACCCGAAGGTATGTATAGTTATTGATTCTTTCATCCCGGAGAGGCGCGTATGGCAAGAAGAACGAAGGCAGAGGCAGAGCAGACACGTCAGAAGATTCTGAAGGCTGCGCTCGACCTGTTCGTTGAGAAAGGGTTTGAGCGGACGACGTTCGAAGATGTGGCCAACCGCATTCAGTTGACCAAAGGCGCCGTCTACTGGCATTTCAAGAGCAAGCCTGACCTCTTTGCCGAACTCGTTGCGGACATGACGGCTAAGCACAATGAGCAGATTGCCAGCGTGTTGTCCTCCCCCGTCTCACTGGAAGGGCTGGTTTCGCACTTCGTCGAACGGGCGCACCTGATCGTAGACAAACCGGTCAACCGCAAATATTTCCTGATGATGCTGAGCCTGGACTGGCCGGCGGCGAAATTCATGCCCATTAAGCGCCGGCTCCGCCTGCTCGAGACAGGACCTTTTGTGATTATTGAAAACACCCTGTCGGCTTTGCAGAAAAAAAACGAGGTGCGTGCGGACGCCGACCTCGCCACGACGACGGCGACCCTGGGTGCGATGTGGCTGGGGATCATGAAAATGACGATCGACCAGTGCTTGGAGATCGATTTGACAAAGGCCATCCGCTTTGGATTCGGTTCGGTCCTCGATGCTATCAAGGCGTAATGCTTTTGGAAAAAGGAGAGAAGAAACGGAATGATTACGACACAATTCAAGGATGCACCCGTGCTTGTTCGGCGCGGTGACCCTAACCGATTGATTTCGCTTTTCAGATCGCGCAGCGCGGTCGCGACGCCTCTTGTCTGCGGGCTCCTGCTGACAGCCTGCAACCGTCAGCCGGCCATGATGACCATGCCGCCGCCCGAAGTGTCCACCGTGACGGTGGCAACCAAACAAATCGTGCTGAAGACGGAGCTGCCCGGCCGCACCACGCCCTTCCTTATCGCCGAAATCCGGCCCCAAGTCAGCGGGCTTATCCAGAAACGGCTCTTTACGGAAGGTTCGGACGTCAAGGCCGGCCAGACGCTCTACGAGATCGATCCCGCTCCGTTCAAAGCGGCATTGGACAGTGCCGCGGCGAACCTCGAAGCGACGCGCAAGACCGCCGATCGGGCGCGGGCCATGCTGAATGCCAGCCTCGCAGGCGTCGCACGGCAGCAGGCCACCGTCACCTTCGCACAGTCGAACCGGCAGCGCTTCGAGAATTTGTTCAAAGAGAAGGCCGTTTCCGCCAGCGACAGCGAACAGGCCGTGACTGAAGCCACTGTGGCCGACGCCACCCTCAAGGTCACCGAGGCTCAGGTGCAGAGTGACCGGGAAGCGGTGGCTATGGCCGAAGCAGCCATCCAACAGGCCGCAGCGGCACTCGAAACGGTTCGGATCAACCTCGCGTACACCCGGATCACGGCCCCCATATCCGGGCGCATCGGGAAATCCACCGTGACGGACGGCGCTATCGTCACGGCGTTTCAACCGTTGCCCCTCGCAACCATTCAGCAACTGGACCCCATCTATGTGGACGTGCCTCAGTCCACCTCCGAGCTGCTTCGCTTGCGGCGGCGCCTGGCTGAGGGGCGGATGAATCGCGACGACGCGAACGCAAACAAAGTGCAGCTCCTCTTGGAAGACGGAACCCCGTATCCATCGGAAGGGACGCTTCAGTTCCGCGACGTGTCGGTGGACACGACCACGGGGTCTGTGATTCTGCGCATGGTCTTCCCCAATCCGAACGGCATGCTTCTGCCGGGCATGTTCGCCCGGGCTGTGGTGAACGAGGGCGTCAACGACAAGGCCCTGCTGATTCCGCAACAAGCCGTGTCGCGCGACCCCAAGGGCAACCCCTATGCATTGCTCGTCGACGCCACCGGCAAGGTGGAGTTGCGGGCGCTGGTCGTTGACCAAGCTATCGGCGACCAGTGGCTCGTTTCATCAGGCCTGGTCCCCGGCGACCGGGTCATCGTCGAGGGCATGCAGAAAGTGCGCCCCGGCGTACCGGTGCGAGAGGTCCCGTTCAGCGGTGACAAGAAAGCGGATTCCCAGCCCGCGAGCACGCCCCCGCCGGCCCCGAAAGCGAAGTAACGGAGTCCCGCCATGTTGTCAAAATTTTTCCTGAACCGTCCGGTTTTCGCCTGGGTCATCGCCATCATCCTGATGGTGGCGGGCGGCTTAGCGATCCACTCGCTTCCCATCTCGCAGTTTCCGCCCATCGCGCCGCCCTCCATCGCCATCGACGCCTTTTATCCGGGCGCGTCGGCGGAAACCGTCGAAAACAGCGTGACGCAGATCATCGAGCAGAAGATGTCCGGC
>CAYSXF010000542.1:0-4185 GCA_964434815.1 uncultured Lentisphaeraceae bacterium | reverse complement strand
GAGATTTCTGCCTGTCTCGTGGGCTCGGAGATGTGTATAAGAGACAGGGTCGCAGCCCAGCTCGTCCAGTGCGGCGACAGCGAATTCGGAAGCGGTCGCGCCTTCGCAGGCGGCCAGGCCCGCGGAGGCCACGCTCCAAGGCGAGGTCCGCGGCAGGGCGTTCCTCAGCAACGCCTCTGCCATGGGGCTGCGGCAGGTGTTTCCAGTGCAGACAAAGAGGACAAGCGCGTCCATGCGGTCCTATTCCGGGATCAGCACACGCCAGGGTATGGTGCCGACGTTCTTGGTTTTGAGCGGGATGGCGGTGGCCATCATGCCTTGCGGCGCGGCCGGCGGCGTGACGCCAGCCGGGGTCACGGGCGGTTCTTTGACGGCCGGCGGGAAGCGCGGGTCGCGGGTCTCTGGCTTCGGGGCTGCGGCTGCCACCGCGGCTGAGGGCGCCTTTGCGGCGGACGGCGCGGCGACGGCGGCTGCGGGTTTCGGAATCGGCGCGACGACAGCTATTGCGGGCTGCTTAGGCGCCTTCTTGATAGCGACGATTTCGTCTTTGAGCTTGGCGCTCTGATCCTGCATCTGGCGGAGTTCGGCGCGCATCTTCTCCAGCTCGCCGTCCTGGGACGAGACCTTCTCGTGCACTTTGTTGGCGATCTCGCTGACGCCGTCCAGCTTCTTGTCCAGATTCGACTGGAGTTCCGTTGTGACGCGCGACATCTGTTTCACCGACTCCTCCAGAGCCGGAGAGGTCTGCACGATCGGAGCTGGCGCGGGTGCTGGGGCGGTTCTGTTGGCGAGGGCGACGTCGAGCAGTTTGCTCTGCATGGTCGTCATGTTGCTCTGCATGGACGTCATGTTGCGAAACATGAAAACGCCTGCTGTCAGAAAGCCGGTGACGACCACGCACATGAGCACGGCGAAGAAGACCGAAAGCTGAATCACGCGCTTGCGCGCTTGCGTGCGCTCGGCTTCGAGATAGTCCTGAAAGGCTTTGAGCACAGGAAAAGACTCGGCGCCGGCGTGAGAGGCCGCGTTGTACATCGCTACCATGCCGCCGCCGGACTCCGGGGCGTCGTAGGATGACGTGTCAGGCGTATGTTTTGGAGGAATTGCACTCATGCGAATAGATTAGAGCATTTGCAGGTGGCGGGAAAGGGGAAAATCGGCGGAGTGCAAGTTTGCGCGGCCACGGAAGCACGGGGGTTCCGAGGCCATTTTCGAGACGGGTCTGCTGGACGGGTGACACCGGTTTTTGGATGTGGTATGCTTCCTCCAACCCCTGAACTTACGGGGCGTGTTGCCAAAGGGAGAGACTTTGTGAGCGAAGCCAAAAAACTTTTTCTGATCGATGTCATGCCGCTGCTGTACCGCGGGCACTTCGTTTTTCTGAGGGATCCGCGCATGACGAGCACGGGGATCAACACCTCCGCACTGACCGGCTTTGCCTCCAGCGTGCTGCAGATTCTGAAAGAGCACGCGCCTACGCATGTGGCGCTGGTGCTGGACTCGACCACGCCGACCTTCCGCCACGAGGCGTATCCGCTCTATAAGGCTCAGCGGCAGAAGACGCCCGAAGACCTCACGGCGGCAATTCCCATGGCCATTGAATTGGCTCAGGCGCTGCGCATCCCCATTCTGCGCGTGGAGGGCTTTGAGGCGGACGATGTGATGGGCGCGCTGGCGGCGCGGGCGGCAGATGCGGGCTGGACAACTTATCTGGCTACGCCCGACAAGGATGTGGCGCAGCTCGTGGGCCCTTCGACCTATCTGTTCCGTCCCGGCAAAGCGGGGTCGCAGGCCGAGATCTACGACGTTGCGGCCGTCTGCGAGCACTGGAGTCTCACCTCGCCCGGACAGATGGTCGAATACCTGGGTCTCGCAGGTGACGCATCGGACAATATCCCCGGCATTTCCGGTGTGGGCGAGAAGACCGCAACGGCGCTGCTGGCTCAGTACGGCACGATCGAGAACGTGTTGTCGCATGCGTCGGAACTGAAAGGCAAACTGGCCGAGAAAGTGGCCGCAGGCGCGGAGATCGCGCGGCAGAGCCGGTATCTCGCGACGATCCGCACCGATGTGCCGGTGCCGGTGGAACTGGCCGATCTGGCGCTCCGAGACCCCGACGTGGAGGCGTTGCGCGCGGTGCTCAAGAAGTATGAGCTGTTCGCCATCGGCAAGCGTCTGATGGGGGACGCCTTCGAGCATGAAAGCGCCGTCAAAGCGGAGGACGCCTATAAGCTGTTGGCCGACGTGCCGCATACCTACGTCTGCGTGAGGACGGAGGATCAGGTCAGCGCCTTGCTGCGAGAGTTGGACCGGGCTTCCGAGTGGGCCTTCGACACCGAGACCACCGGCCTCGATCCGCGGCACGACCGCTTAGTCGGCATGTCGTTCGCGACCGCGCCCGGCAAAGCCTGGTATGTGTCGGTGCCTGAAGAGCGCGAGGCCTGCCGGGCTTTTCTGGCGCGCTTCCAGCCGCTTTTCGCCGATCCGTTCAAGGTCAGGATCGGCCATAACGCCAAGTTTGATCTCACGATCTTCCGTCAGTACGGGCTTGAGTTGCGCGGCGAGCTGCACGACAGCATGCTGGCCCATTATGTCTGCGATGCGGCGGACCGGCACGGCATGGATCACCTCGCGCGGCAATACTTGCACTACAACCCCATTCCCATCACCGACCTGATCGGTGGCAAGAAGAAGGGCGTGGAGCAGGGGAACATGGGCGAACTGGCGCCCGAACAGATCAGCGACTATGCGGCCGAAGATGCGGACGTGACGCTGCAGCTCGACCACCTTCTGCGAAAAGAAGCGCGCGAGGCCGGCTGTCTGAAAGCGCTAGCCGAGTGCGAGGAACCGCTGATCGGGGTGCTGCTCGACATGGAGACCGAAGGCGTCCGCATCAACGAGTTGGCGCTTCACAAATACGGTCGCGAGTTGGACCGCGAGCTGCTCGACTTGGAGATCAAGATCCGCGAACTGGGCGGCGGCAACTTCAATCCCTCCTCGCCGAAGCAGTTGGGCGAAATCCTGTTCGACCATCTGAAACTGGATCCGGATGCCGCGCGTACGGCCACGGGACAGTATGCTACGAGCGAGGACGTGCTTTTCAAGATTCAGGACCGGCATCCGATCATCCCGCTGATTCTGGAACACCGCATGTGCAGCAAGCTCAAATCCACCTATGTCGACAAGCTGCCCGAGTGCATCGATCCCGCGACCGGACGCGTGCACACAAATTTCGCGCAGGCGCTCACCGAGACCGGCCGGCTCTCTTCCTCGGACCCCAACCTGCAGAACATTCCGGTCCGCACGGAGCGTGGGCAGCGCATCCGCGAGGCGTTCGTGGCACGCGACGCCGACCACGTGCTGCTTTCGGCCGACTACTCCCAGATCGAGCTGCGCGTGATGGCGGCGCTCAGCAAGGACGCGGGCATGCTCGAGGCGTTCAAGCGCGGTGCGGACATCCATGCCGAAACGGCGATGCGCGTGTACGGTGTGATGCCTGCGCTGGTCACCTCCGAGATGCGCTCGGCGTGTAAAATGGTGAATTTCGGGATCATCTACGGCATTTCGGCGTTCGGCCTGAGCCAGCGATTGAACGTGCCGCGCAAACAGGCGGCGGAGCTGATCGAGACGTATTTCGCGCAGTACCCGGGCGTGAAGACGTATATGGACAAGGCGATCGCTGATGCGCGTGAGAAGGGGTATGCGCTGACGATCCTGGGCCGGCGCCGCTACCTGCGCGACATCGTCTCGCGCAACGCGACATCGCGGCAGGCGGCCGAGCGCAACGCGATCAACACGCCGGTGCAGGGCTCGGCGGCGGATCTGATCAAACTGGCGATGGTGCGCGTACACCGCGAACTGAAGCAACGCCGGCTGAAGACGCAGATGGTGCTGCAGATTCACGACGAACTGCTTTTCGACGTGCCGAAAGACGAGGTCGGCGCCGTGCGCGACTTAGTGAAGCAGGCCATGACCACCGTGCTCGACATCGGCGTGCCGCTGGAGGTCAGCGTCGGCGTGGGCGACACGTGGCTGGAGGCGCATTAGAAGCGCTCTTAACGAGCCGCCGTCCAGGCGATGCTGCGGGTGACGAGTTCGCGGAAGTTCGGGTTATCGTAGGCGAAATGGTCGTGGCCGAGCTGGAGGAATACGACGCGCGACTTGCCCTCCGTGCGTGTCCACATG
>CAYSXF010000541.1:0-4190 GCA_964434815.1 uncultured Lentisphaeraceae bacterium | reverse complement strand
GCAGACAGCGATGAGCTTGTCGGGCATCTTCAACGGCACCGTCGCGCTCAACGGCGGAGCGCTCTCGATCACCAACCTGCCCACGCCGCCCACCGCCGCCGACGTGCCCACCAGCGCGCTCACCGCCTGGTTCGACCCCTCGGTCACCAACCGTGTCGTCTTCGGCGGCAAGTACACCCCGGCCCGGCCGCTCGCCGTCGCCGCGCTCTTCGACCGCACCACGACCAACCGTTACCTCTTCGGCTCCTGCAGCAGCACCGACTCCACCTTCGACCGCCGCCCGTGGCTCGCGGCCACCAACAACCCGCTCGGCGAAACGCTCTACTGGCTCGACTATACCAACATCTACTCCGGCGACGTCAGCGGCAACACGCTCCGCCTCTATCGCAACTCCGCCTACATCGGCACCGCCACCACCGGCTACCAAACCCCCACCAATGTCCAGACCGCCTTCATCGTGCTCGACAGCTCGCGCGGCGGCGGCGTGCCCATCACCTACGACGTGAACGCCTCCCAAGTCTTCACCCGCGGCGACCCGCTGTCGATCGCCTCGCCCATCTGGGGCGCCAACACGACGAACTCCGTCAAAAACGGCCAGACCTTCCTCGACGGCGTCTCCGTCAACGGCGCCACGCGCGGTTACAACGGCACCACGGAGCTCCTCTCCTTCGTCGCCACCAACATCGTGCAGGCCGCCTTCTTCGGCTGGTACGGCAACGAAACGTCCAACCGCGAGCGCCTCGGCGAGATCATCCTCTTCGAGACCGCGCTGTCCGACAGCGCCCGCGCAGGGGTCGAGGCCTACCTCATGCGCAAGTGGCTTGGCAAGACCCGCGCCGGTTACAGCGACGTCAGTGCCGCCACCCTCACCGGCAGCGGCACGGTCACGGCGGCAAAGATCCAGCAGCTCCCCGCCCTCGGTGCCGGCTTCACCGGCGGCGTCGCCCTCACCGACGCCGCCTTCGCCTTCACAATATCGACTAACGCCGCCAGCCAATATGTCGTCGCCCCGTCGCTTACGGCGCCTGCGGCGCTCACCGTGCCCGCGACCGGCACGATCTCTGTTACCTTCCTCGCCAAACCGACCGTCGGGACCTATACGCTCATAAACTACGGCTCGGCGTCCGGAGCCGGCTTCTCCGGCTGGACGCTCTCCGCGTCCGGCGCGCTGCCGGGCGGGCCGGTCAGGCTCCAAGCCGCGCCCAACGCGCTGAGGGTCAACGTGCTCTCGCAGGGCTCGCTGATACGCGTCCAATAGCAGCCACTGCCGTTACGCAAAATCGACACTTTTGGACATTCATCCATGAAAATTGATCCGTCCACTCTGAAGATCACCGACGTGCGTTTCGCCGACATCGACGGCGCGCCCAAGCGCTGCACGCTCATCAAGATTTACACCAACCAGGGGCTAATCGGCTACGGCGAAGTTCGCGACGCCTCCAGCCGCACCTACGCGGCGATGCTGAAGAGCCGCATCCTCGGCGAGAACCCCTGCAACGTGGAAAAGATCTTCCGCCGCATCAAGCAGTTCGGCGGCCACTCGCGCCAGGCGGGCGGCGTCTGCGGCATCGAGGTCGCCCTCTGGGACCTCGCGGGCAAGGCGTGGGGCGTGCCCGTTTGGCAGCTCCTGGGCGGCAAGTTCCGCGACACCGTGCGCATTTACTGCGACACCGACTCCGAAGGCGGCGGCCGCGATATGGGCAAGGCTCTCAAGGAGCGCATGGCCCAAGGCTTCACCTACCTCAAGATGGATCTCGGCATCGAGCTGCTCATGGACCAGCCCGGCTGCCTCAGCGCACCGCTGGGCTTCCTCGAAACCATGCGGCACTATAAGAAGTCGGTCTTCAGCACGCCGCACGGCTCGATCGACCCGCGCGCCATGCGCGGCGAGGCCTACGAGCTCTTCAGCACCGCGCACCCCTTCACCGGCATCCACATCACCGAGAAGGGCCTCGATTTCCTGGAAAGCTACATGGCCGACGTCCGCGCGGAGATCGGTTTCGAGATCCCGCTAGCCATCGACCACCTCGGCCACATCCCGCTTGAAGACTGCATCAAGCTCGCCCGCCGTTTGGAGAAGTTCAATCTCGCATGGATGGAGGATCCCGTGCCGTGGCACATGACCGAGCAGTACGTGAGGCTCGCGCAGTCCACAACCACGCCCATCGGCACGGGCGAGGACATCTACCTCAAGGAGAACTTCCTTCCGCTGCTCAAGTCGGGCGGCATCGCGGTCATCCACCCCGACGTGCTCTCCGCCGGTGGCATTCTGGAGACGAAGAAGATCGGCGACCTGGCCGAAGACCACGGCGTGGCCATGGCGATCCACATGGCCGAAAGCCCGGTCGCCTGCATGGCCGCCGTCCACGTAGCAGCCGCGACGCGCAACTTCACCGCACTGGAAGTTCACTCCGTGGACGTGCCGTGGTGGGAGGATCTGGTGACCGGCCTGCCGAAGCCGCTCATCAAGGACGGTTTCATTGCCGTGCCTAACGCGCCTGGCCTCGGCATCGAGGCGCTGAACGAGGCTCTGATCAAAGAGAAGTGCCACCCGCAGTTCCCTGAGCCTTGGGCCTCGACCGAGCAGTGGGACGCCGAATGGGCCAACGACCGCCAGTGGAGCTGAAAATCAAAGAACGCTCAACGCCCAACGTCCAACTGTGAAGGCGGTGTTCCCCACTTGAACGTTGAGCGTTCTTCCCCGTCTTCCCGCTCACACCACCGACTGCGCGAGTTTAGCAACCTCCTCTAGCACGCCGCTCTCGCGAATCGGATTCTCCTCGGCCGTGCAGTGGCGGACCGCGTGAAACTCCTTGACGCCCAGCCAGTCCAGCATCTCCTGGTAGCGTCCGGGCAGGTCCTGGAAGCACTCCTCGCCCGCGCCCTGCGAGAGCAGCAGCACGGCGGACTTGCCGGCCGGCAGGCGCGACGCGAACGACGCGTCGACGAGGCCGTGCCAGCGTTCGACGAAGCGGCGCAGCGACACGGGGATGTCCAGCCACCAGACCGGCGCCGCCATCACCAGCACGTCCGTGTCGCGAAAAGCGCTCAGCGCCTCGCCGACCCCGTCTTTCAGCACGCACCACTCGGAAGTCTTGCGGCAGGCCATGCACGCGCAACAGCCTGAGCCCTTCACCTTGTTCATGTCCAACCGCGTGACCGCCGCGCCCTTTTTCTTGGCGACCTCTTCAAAGGCCGAGGCCATCGTGTTCGAGTTGCCAGCCGCGTTCGGGCTCGACGTCAGAATCAGCACCTTTTTCATCCGTGTCTCCTTTCGCACAAAGAAATCGATGAGGTCTATTATATACCACGACCTCCTTCCACGCGAGTGCCTAACCCAAAGAGGGTCTAACAAACAAAAAACAAATTCCGAGGTTGACGAAACGCGACTCAACCCCGAAAATATTCAAATAAGATATGTGTGGGTCATGGGTCTGACATGGGTGTATGACTCGGTTTCGCACAAGTGACGCATTGACTGTGAAAGGGGCTACGCTATGGCTAACCGGTTTTCTTCTTTTCGACTGACACTGTGCACGCATCCGGCTCAGGTGGCGTTGCTTCTGCTATTCAGTTGGGCCACAACCGCGCCCGCCGCCAACACCTGGGACGGCGGCAGCACGGGACCGGGCGACGATCTCTGGGGTACGGCTACCAACTGGGACAACGACACGGTCCCCACCTTCCCCGCCGCCCTGACCTTCGCCGGCAGCACCCGGCTGTCCCCCTCTAATGATCTTTCAGGCATCACCGTCACCGGGCTCACCTTCTCCGCAAGCGCGGGTGCCTTTAACCTGATAGGAACTCCCATCACCCTTGCAGGCAATATCGCTGTCACCATCGGCGGCACCGTGACCAACGACCAGACCGTCAGCCTGCCGATCACCCTCGGCGCGAATAACGTGACAGTCACTTCGGGCAACTCCGGCGGCAGCGCGACCGACATGACTAAAGGCTACAACAAAGGCGTCCTTCTGCTCAACGCGCCGATCAGCGGTCCCTACGGGCTCACCACCGGCGGCAAGAACTACGTGCAGTTCAACACGAACAACACCTACACGGGCGACACGCTCATCACGGCGACAGGCGTCGACCCCTCGGTCTCCATCGGCTGCGACAACCCCTTCAGCAGCGGCCTCGTCACTGTCTCTTATACACATCTCCGAGCCCACGAGACAGGCAGAAATCTC
>CAYSXF010000540.1:0-4193 GCA_964434815.1 uncultured Lentisphaeraceae bacterium | reverse complement strand
CTGACCAAGCTGGGCGCGGGCACGCTGACGCTCACTGGAACGAACACGTACAGCGGCGCAACGGTCGTCAGCAACGGGACGCTGTATGTGGCCTCGACCAACTTGCTCGCCAGCACCGACTGGGTGATCGCCACTGCCGCAACCAATAAGGTGGGCAGCAGCGTCAGCCTTGCAGGCAAGACCTTGACGATCGATGCGGCAGGAACCACGGCCGGGCTTCTCGACGTTACCGGTAGTCTGACCCTTGGCGGGAAACTGACCGTGCTGAACCTCACGGATCCCCGGAAGATCGCGCAATGCACAGGCACGGTGTCTGGGCACTTCGACCAGATCGTGACAAGTGGCGCCGTGGCGTACGTGGTGGGCGGCAAAGAGGTCTGGGTCAAAAAAGTCAAGGGCACCCTCCTTAGCGTGTTTTGATGTCCGCCGAAGCGGGATGCTTGCGGTCTGTGCCCCAGCGGTGTCATAATTAGAACAACAGGCGCATCGACGCGCGGGCGTGGCGATTGAGACCAAGCGGGAGGCGGCATGAAGAGTTCAGGGTGTGTTTCGTTTATCTGCGCGGGAGCGGCTTTCCTGCACAGTCAGATCTCTTTGGGGAACTCGGCGTACATCGCCGAGTCGGCGCGGGCGATTCCGGTCTGCCAAGAGGCGGACGTCGTGATCGTCGGCGGCTCGTGCGGCGCGGTCGCCGCGGCGCAGGCTGCGGCTAAGGCTGGCGCGAAGGTCTTTCTGGCTGCGCCGCGCCCTTATCTGGGTGACGATGTGGCCGGCACGCTGCGCCTGTGGCTGGACGCGGACGAGAAACCGGCGACGCCGCTTGCGAAGACGCTTTTCGTGGAAACCTGCGCCGCCGTGCCGTTCACCTACACCGCGAGCGTTCCGTCCAGCCCCAGGCACACAGACTCCGGCACGATGCTGTGCGACGGCCATTACAGCGTGGCCTCTACGCATGGCGTCGAATTCCCGAGCGATGTCACGTTCACGCTCACGCTGGCATCCGAGAAGGAAATCGCCGGCGTCGATCTCATGGCCTTCGCGCGTGCCGGCGACTTCATGGTCGGCGGCGGCACAGTGGCGGCCAGCGCAGACGGAAAGCAGTGGGACGCGCCGGTCGCGTTTGCGCTGGCCGCGACGAACAACGCCGAGCACGCCTGTTTTTCGGCTCCCTTGACCGGCAAACCCCGTTTCATCAAAGTCGCCGTGCAGAAGAAAAGCGGCGCGAAGCGCATGCTGCTGGGCGAGATCATCGTGCGGCAGAAGATGCCCGCAGGCGGCCAAGTCGTGGTGCCGACGCCGCTGCGCGTCAAGCAGGTTCTTGACAAGGCATTGCTTGATGCGGACGTCTCTTTTCTCACGGGCTCCTATGCCACCGACGTGCTGCGCGATGCGGAAGGCAACCCGGCCGGCATCGTCATGGCCAACCGCAGCGGGCGGCAGGCCGTGATCGCGAAAGTGGTCATCGACGCGACCGAGCGCGGCGCGGTAGCGCGCATGGCTGGCGCGCGGTTTCAGCCTTATCCGGCGGGGCCGCAGCCCTTCACGCGCATCGTCATCGCGGGAGAGGCTCCCTCCGCCAAAGGCATGAAGGTCAGGCAATTGCCCGGCGACTACACGGCTCCGATCACCTTGGGCGAACGCAGGACGCCCAACAAGAGCGTCGCGGGCAAGGCTTTCGAGTGCGCGATGCGGATCGACATGAAGGACGGCTCGTTCAGGTCGTTCGCAGAAGCCGAACAAGTCGCGCTCGACCGGACGTTCGTGAAATCGCTGCTCGACGGCGCGGACTCGCTCTTTCAGGTGCCGCCTGATCCGATGACGGGAGCATCGTCTCTGAAGGGCGAATGGCCGGGGAGCGAGTCAGTGGATCTCGCCTGCTTCAAGCCCGCTGGGATCGCGCGGTTCTACGTGCTGGGCGGTTGCGCGGATCTGCCTCGAGCGGCGGCTGCAAAGCTGTTGAGCCCGTCAGCGCTGATGTCTGTCGGCGAGCGGATCGGCGCGGCCGCCGCCGCGGAGGCGAAAGGCCTGCCAGCGCCCAAAGGCGCCGCGTGTGCTGCCCGCAGCGAGGCGTCGGAAGCGCGGGGCGAGGTGAAAGAGCTTCTCGCAGGCGTGCGGCCTTTCCAGACCGCGACGTCGACGGTCGCCTCGGCGAAAAGCGCGCTGCCCGTGCTCGGCGAGTATGATGTGGTTGTGGTGGGCGGCGGCACCGGCGGCGCGCCGGCGGGCATCGCGGCCGGGCGGCAGAAGGCGAAGACGCTGGTCATCGAACAGCTGCATGGCATGGGCGGCATCGGCACGCTCGGCATGATCGGGCTCTACTGTTTCGGAAATGTCTGCGGCTTCACGTCGGAGTACGACCAAGGCGTGAAGGATCTGGATGCGGCGGTCTTCGTGAACGGCAAGCGCGAATGGTGGCGGCGGGAGAACCGCAAGGCCGGCGCGGAGATCTGGTTCGGCACGCTCGGCTGCGGGACCCTGACGGACGGCAACCGCGTCACCGGCGTGATCGTCGCGACGCCCGACGGCCGCGGCGTCGTGCTGGCGAAGACGGTGGTCGACGCCACGGGCAATTCGGATGTCGCGGCGGCGGCAGGCGCGGCGTGCATGTTTCTGGGCTCGGACGAGCTGGCCGTGCAGGGCGTCGGGCTCTCGCCGATCGCCCTCGGCGCCAGCTACATCAACTCTGATTTCGGCTACGCCAACGACTTCGACGCCGGCGACCTCTGGCTCTTCGGCGTGCGAGGGCGGGCCCGCGTCGAGAAGAATGCCTGGGATGTCTCGCAGCTTGTGGAGAGCCGCGAGCGGCAGCGCATCGTCGGCGACGTCTTCATCACGCCGTTGGATATTCTCAATAAGCGCACCTTCCCGGACACGGTCGTGCAGGCCAGGAGCAACTTCGACAGCCACGGCTACACAATCGCCGACATCTGCTACGTCTGCGGCCCCAGCACCAAGCGCGTCCACTCCACCAACATCCCGTACCGCTCGATGCTGCCCAAAGGTTTGGAGAATGTCGTCGTCACCGGCCTTGGCATCAGCGCCCACCGCGACGTCATGCCCGTCATCCGCATGCAGCCGGATGTGCAGAACATGGGCTACGTGGCGGGCGTGGCCGCCGCCACCGCCGCGCGCGAGGGCACGACCTGCCGCGCCATCAACGTGAAAGACCTCCAGCGCCATCTCGTCGATAAGGGGATTATCCCGAAAGAGGTGCTCGGCTGGAAAGACTCGTGGGCTCTTGCGCCCGGCGACTTGGCCAAGGCCGTGCAGAATGTCGGCAACGAGAGCCAGGATGTGAGCGTCGTGCTGGATCATGCGGATGAAGCCATTCCTTTGCTGCGGCAGGCCTATGCCAAGGCTGAGACCCCGGCGCAGCGGCTCTGCTACGCCCATGTGCTCGGCGTCCTCGGCGACGCGACCGGCGTCGAAACGCTCATTTCGGCGGTGAGAAATACGCCTGAGGAGGACAAACCCACCTTGCACTGGTCCGAGCGCCTGGGGCGGCGGATGAGCGATCTCGACACCTACATCGTCACGCTCGGCCGCACGCGCGACAAGCGGGCTCTGGAGCCGCTTCTCGCCAAGGCGCGGGAACTCGACGAGAAGTCTCCTTTCTCTGCTTTCCGCGCGGTGACGCTCGCGCTGGAAGCGCTCGGCGACTCCGCCGCAGCCAAGCCGCTCGCAGAACTGCTGCAAAAGCCCGGCATCGGCGGCTATGCGATGACCGCTGTGAGCGAAATCGCAGCCAACGGCTACGGCAACGGCAACGAGCGCAACCTGGCGCTGCGCGAGCTCGCGCTTGCGCGTGCCTTGTACCGGTGCGGCGACTGCGACGGCGTAGCCGCAAAGGTGCTGAGGCAATACGCGCTCGACCTGCGCGGCGTGTACGCGCTGCATGCGACGGCGGTTCTCAAGAGTGGGAAGAAGTAAAGAACGCTCAACGCCCAACGCCCAACGTTCAACTCTGAAGTAACACCACTTGAGCGTTGAAAGTTAAGCGTTGAGCGTTTAATCCAAGAGTCCGCCATTAAATGAAAGCGTCACATAACATGTCCGGTCTTCTGCACGCCCGACTCTTTCTCGCGACCGTTTGCCTTCTTGCGGCCGCAGTCCACGCGGCTCCGCCACTCCACCCCTCGCTCGACGGCCAGGTGCTGTGCGGCTATCAGGGCTGGCTTCGCACACCCACGGAT
>CAYSXF010000539.1:0-4193 GCA_964434815.1 uncultured Lentisphaeraceae bacterium | reverse complement strand
AGCAAGAACGTCTTGCTGCCGACGCCGAAGAGCGTGTAGCCTCCGAACGATTTCTCTTTGTCGCAGAAGAGCAGTTCGGTCGGCCCCTGCAGGCGCTCGTAGGCGAGGGCGGATGTGGTGAGCAGCGCGAAGAGCAAGAGTGTGTTTGGTTGAGTAGACATGCGTGGCCTCCGTTCTTTGTTTGCGGACATAGATTAGGAAACCTAAATGACAAGTCGGACACGGAATCATTACCGAACCGTAATTCTGCATGGGTGCCAGCAATTCAAACGCCAGCAAGTGATTCCGCTGCTGACGCAGGAGTAGACCCGCCCCGTAGGCCGGGATCGCAATCCCGACGTTCATGTGAGAGGAACACTTGCATACCCCTGTTCATTTTGCGTCTTGGCGTGAATCAATGAACCCTGTGTCTGTGCGCCCGTCAAGCTGTTGTCGTATTCACTTCTCATGAGATTGCATGCGCCTTAGCAATTTCAAACCTGTCCCTCTGTTACCCGTAGACAATCCGTGCTGGGCCTCTTTCGCCCCTTGCCGCCCGCCCCCTAAACGTCCGACCGAACCTCTTCCAACCTGATTCGGCTTGACGCTTTGACGCCCCGGTGAGAAACTTACCCAGCTGATACGTCCAATTATCAAACTGTCGGTTTTTAGGTTTGGCGCGACACTGGCTCCCACTTGAGGGGGGAGCGTCCAGATATGCACACAATACTGAAAATCAACCGTCTCTTACATCTCCTGCTGCTTAGTTTGGTGATTTGGCCGGTAACGGCTCGAGCCGTTGAGCAGGAAAAGGGCGTCATCCTGAAAATCACGAATTCCGGCAGCGGAGGGGGACACGCCGTCCCCAAACCGCTGGGCAACAACCCCAAGCGAATCGTCGATGAACTCAATGCCCAGGGCGTCACGGAGGTGCGGGTTCAGGTCAACAACGGCGAGCCGATGTCGGAAATCATTGAAACAGGCGCCAACGCGACCGACACGCTGGCGAAATTCGGCTTCAAAGGCAAAGTCATTCTCGACAACAAAAAATGGCATCTGGCGAAGGAGGGAAGCCAGCGGGCTTGGGTGAAGGCCATGTACAAGACCTACGACAAAATGGACGCGGCAGGCAAGGCCATCGTCGGCGGTTTTTCGTTCGGAGAGACGACCCCCACCCAGGAAAGCTGGAAAGAATATTCCAAGGGCGTCGCCAGAGCCGTGCAACTGTTGGGGCACGCATTTAAGGACGGCGGCGAACCGCAGGGGCTAAAAGGGAAAAGATTTTATGTCGGCGGTGCCAGCTATGGCGGATCGTTCCGCGAGCTCGAGCCCAGGGATCACGAGACGATCAAGAAGGCCATCGAAGGCGGCGGCGGCACTTTGATCTATGCCTACAAGTCGTTTCACAGCATGCAAGGGCTGCCTCAACCGGAGAAAGGAGATATGTCGAGCAAGGCAAACGCCAAAGCGTTCCTGCTGAACGTCGTCGGCCTGGAGAACCTCGCAAAAGTGGCCGGCCAGACCGAAGTGCAATACCGCGGCAACGCCAACGACAGCATCGCCACCGACCCAGAATTCCGAGCCGCGCTCATCGAAATTTTCAACGAGCATCCCAACTTCCTCCACGTCGGCGCGGAAGTCATCCTCAATAACCACGGCGCCGGGCACGCCGGTGGTCATCTGTTCGATGTAGCCGGCAACCCGCAAGCCGGTGCATGGAAGGCACTCAATAGCTTTGCCCATGCGATCCGAAAGACGAAGCGGAACGATGCCGGCCAATGAAACCGTGAATAGTGATGATTACCATTGTCCCCGCAGCGTTGAACCTCCTTATCGGTGCGCGTTGAGCCGGTAGAAGAGTTGCTGAGGTGCGCTGGCATGTATGACCGTGTTCGTGACAGGCGTCGGCGGAGCATTGGTGAAGACGGCGCTCCACTGGCCGGCGACCAGATTCGAGCAGCATTCGAGGTTCTGCCACGCGTTGACGCCGCCGATCCACGTGATGGCGATGTCGTTGCCGGAGGTGCCGATGTCGGTGAAGCGCAGCACAGAGTTCGGGTTCGTCGGAGTGAGGTCGGCCTGGTACGACTGCAGATACGTGTAGCCGTTCGCGGCCCGGTTGGTCGCGTCGGCGGCGTACGCCGGGTCGCGGCTGTAGGCGCACTCCCAGCCGTCGGGAATGCCGTCGGTGTCGCTGTCCTTCCGCGTCGGGTCGATGCCGAGCAGGTATTCGGCGCGGTCGGACAGACCGTCGCCGTCCGCATCGCTGGTGGCTGTCACGGCGGAGAGGCTGCCGAAGTGCGACCGCACCCAGGCGTCCGGCAGGCCGAGGCCCGCGGTGTCGGTCGAAGCGCCGGCATACGTCTCGATGGTGCCGCGCGGGGTCAGATCCTTGCCCGCCAGCCCGACGTAGTTGGTCGGATAGCGGTAGACCCTGAACACGGCGTTCATGAACTGATCGGTGCGGACCGAATCCACGGGCGGGGCGATCCCCTGATCGAGCACAGTCGTGGCCACCGGGCAGACGTAGCGCCAGACGGTCTGGCCCGCCGAGGTGACCTCGAAGAGGTTGCCCTTGATGCCCTCGCAGATGAGCGTGTTGCCGTTGGGCTGGCGCTGGCAGCCGGAGATCTCGGACGAGTAGAAGTTCGTCGCCGGGCTGGCCATGTAAGTCCACGTGGGCGAGGTCGGGCCGAAGGCTAAGCCAGCCGTGATGCTATAGTTGCCGGCGGCGTCCACGGGCGGCACGATCTCGTTGACGGTCGAGTAGCCGCGCCCGATGCCGTTGTTGAAGATCAGGATGTTGCCCGCGCCGGGCAGGCCGGAAGGAATCCAGTGCGTGTGGTGCTGCTGGTAAAGCTGGCGGTTCCCGCTGGTCCCGCGGTCGTACTGCTCGGGATCGCCCCAGCGGTAGAGGATGTCGCCGCCCTTGTTGTAGCGTCCGCCCGCGTGGCTCGCGGACTGCGCCGTAGTCGTGCCGTGATCGACCACGAACACTTCGTTGTTGCCGCGGATGCTGAGCATCACCTGGTCGAGCGCTGCGTTGTAGTCGATTCCGTTCACGTGGTTCCAGAACTGCGGGATCTTGATGCCTGGGCCGTTCACGTCGATCAGCTCGGGATGGCTCGCGACCACGCCGTAGTTGTTCTTCGAGGCGTCGGCGTCCTGGATCATGTGGTCCCAGAGGTGCCATTGCCAGACGACCGTGCCGCCGGTGGGCTTGGTGGGCGTCACCTCGACCAGGCAGTCCGGCAGCATGTAGCCCTGCGTGAGGATGCTCGAATCGAGCAGGTTCGTCCTGAAGCCCGCCGCGATGACTTCGGCCAGGGTCTTCTTCTCGGCCACGAGCATCAGCACGTTGCCGTTGGGCAGGACCTTGAAGTCGTGGTGGTGGATGTAGGTCGGGCTGTAGTAGTCGATCGACCACACCAGGTTGCCGGCCCAGTCGAACTCCTCGATGCGCCCGCCCTCGCCGCCGCCGGTCGAGGGGCCGCCCTGCATGACCATGCCCGCGCGGAACATGTGCCCGTTCTCCATCAGATAGCTGGCGCGTCCCGGCTCGTAGGCGCTGGTCCACATGTGGACGAACTGCCCCTCGTTATTGAGCAGGTAGGTGTTGGTGTGGTGCATCGGCGACATCAGCGTGTAGCCGGGATAGGCGTTCGCGGTGTTGAGGAACAGGCCGACGGTCTGCGTGAGCTTCTCGGGGCGCATGACGCGGAAGCCGACATGGAACCACGGGCCGTTGGGGTCGCTGAGGCCGGTGTACGGGTCCGGGCCGCGGAAAAAGGAGGGATCGCGGTTCGCGACGCGGCCGTGGCCGTAGTAGGTCTGCCCGCCGCCGTTCCACCAGTTGCCGCCGCGCAGGCCGCGGCACGGCTGGCCGTCGGACATGGTTGAGCCGACGGCAGGGCCGGGCGGGTTGGTCACGATGTTGCCGGTCAGGCAGTTGGTGTAGTAGTCGGTCTTGTACCAGTCGTTGATCCACTCCCAGGCGTTGCCCGACATGTCGGTGAGGCCGTAGGCGTTGGAGCCGTCGCGCGTCTGATACGAGCTTGCCGCGGCGGGCCAGGCGTAGTCGGACTTGAGGCGGAGCGCGCCGTTATAGAAGCCGACCGGCGTGGTGCGCGGATAGTCGGCCGTTTCCCACGGGTCGTCCGAGCCTTCCCAGTTCGCGAGGCGTCCGTCGACGTTGGTGTCGTCGCCCCACGGGA
>CAYSXF010000538.1:0-4194 GCA_964434815.1 uncultured Lentisphaeraceae bacterium | reverse complement strand
CTACACCTCTCTATTCGTCGGCAGCGTCAGATGTGTATAAGAGACAGCACCGCAATGGAGGCTACCAGCACCGAACCGCTGGACAGGAGCGTGTTCGTCGCGACGCCCAGTTTGAATGTGCCGCCCAGAACAGCCGTCGCGCCGTTGTAGGTGTTGGTGTTCAGGAGCGTCAAGGTGCCATTGCCCAGCTTGGTCAGGCCGCCGTCCGTCGCCGCGCCGCTGTAAATGGACTGCTTGATCGAGACGCTCTTTCCCGCCGTGTCGATGACCGCTCCGCCCGCTCGCGCGTAGACGAGGATGTTCGACCAGTTGGGAACTCCGCTGCCCAGAAAATCCCCATAATCAATTTTAGCCACCACGGTGCCGCCGTTGAAATTCACGTTGCCGCTCTGCGGGCTCGCCGCGTCGATGTAGAAGTTGTTGAGGCGGATTGTGCCGCCGGTGTTGATGTTCACGACGTTCGCGGAAGCGGGCGCGCCCGTCTGCGAAATGCGCAGCACTTTCAGGTCGAGCACGCCAGAGCCGCTGACGGTCACGTTGCCGTTGCCGCCATAGGCGTTGAGCAGTTCGTTCGCGCTGTAGAGGTTGACGACTCCGTTGGTGATGATCAGCGTGCCGCCTGCCGACGTCGCATAGCCGCCTCCGGTCGTCTTGAGTTCGCCGCCACCGACCAACAGCGTGCCGCCGCTCAACCAAAAGCCGGACGCGTTCGGCGTGCCGGAGGCGATGTTGACCACGTTCGAACCGCTCCGCACGTAGGTCGTTCCGGCCTGTGGCTTGAACGTGCTCGCCGTAAACCCATTCGTCGGGCCCGGATCAAGGATCAGCATGCCGGCGCCCAGTTTCGCCAGCGTGTTGACGCGGTCTTCGCCGTAGATCACGCCGTTGACCGTCTGCGTGTAACTCCCCGTGTCGAAGGTGGCCGTCACGTTGGTCGGTATCCGGATCGTCCGGTTCGCCGCCAGCGTATGGCTCGCTCCCGCAGACAGCGTGCTGCTGCCGACAAACGTGAAGTTGGTTGCAGGGGAAGACGGTATTGCGCCGAGATTGTTGTCGTTGGTGATGTTGAGCGACCCGGCCCATAGGAAGGTGCCGCCGCGGTAACTGTTCGTGCCCCACAGGTACACGTTGCCCGAACCCTTCTTCGTCAATCCGCCGTCGTTGGCAGTTCCGCTCTGCAAGGCCTGCCTGAAATAGATGCTTTTGCCGTTGCTGTCGATGATTGCGCCGCCTTCCAACACATAAGCGACAATCCCCACCCAGTTGGAGTTCCCGTCGTTAAAGAAATTCACCCCGTCGGCTTTGGCCACGGAGGTGCCGCCGTTGAAGTTGACCGTGCCGTATTTTTTCGACCCGGCGTCGATGCTGTAATTGTTGAGCCGGATGATGCCCCCGGTGTTGACGTTCACGACGTTCAGCGCCGCAGAGCCTGCTGTGGCGTTCTGAGTGATACGCAGAACCTGCAGGTCTAAGATGCCATAGCCGCTCACGGTGGTAACCCCTGGGGTGTTGTGCGCGTTCAGCAGCTCAGAGTTGCTCGTCAGGTCGACGAGGCCATTGGTGATCAGCAAAGTCCCATAGTCGCTGACACGCGCATACCAGCCGCCCGTGGTCTTGAGCAGGCCGCCGCCCATCACCAAGGTGCCGCCGCTCACAAACAGGGCGGGGCCAGACTCCGGGTTGTTGGCCGACAGGGTAACGATGTTCGTGCCGCCGTTGATTTGCAGCGTTCCGGTCGCGACCTTGATCGAACCCCAGATGTTCGAATTGCCGTTCCCGGTCGGGTTCAGCACCAGCGTGCCTGGCCCGAGTTTAGAGGAGACCAGGTTGGTCCACGAGTGCGCCATGGGCGTCGTGACGACGGCCGTCTGCGACGTGGCCACCGTGAGGTTGCCGTTCAGCGTGAGCGAGCCGCCGCCGAGCACATACCCATCGGCGTTAAACGTGATGTTGCTAACCGAGACCACATCAACCGAGAGGTTTTGCGTCCCCGACGCGCCGAAGCTTGCGTTGTTTGTCGGTGAGTTAACCCACACTGAACCCGCCCCGGTCCAGTTCGTGTCAGCCGCATTCCAGTTGCCAGTCGCAGGCGAACCCAGCCAGGTGAAGTCAGCCGCGCTGAGCGCACCGGCAGACAAGCAGACACCCCACACAGCCATGTTACCCAACAGACTTGTAAACTTATGCTTCATGCGCAGACTCATTGTCATATTTGATTCCTTTTAAACTACGCAGCCAAGTGCGACCACCCTCAAAAACGACCATTCATGATTGCTGAATATTATATGCTAACTTCCCATCCGATCAAATGACAAAATGGCCCAAGTCGCTTCTGAGTTCGGCTGAGGGGTCAGCGCAGAACCATGCGTCCGACCTTGTAGCGCCGGGCACCGTCGTCGCCCTCCATAGGAAGCGCGATCTCCGGCGTGCCTTCACGCCTGCCGACTGAGACGAAGACATCGTAGTCGCCCGGCTTGGTTGCCGGCGCGACAAAGCCCGCTCGGAAGCGGCTGACCTGCGTCACGGGCGACGCCTGGCCCGGCGCACCGACAGGCAAGCGGCACACATCGAAGCTCTCGTCCGAAAGCACCGCCACCAGCCCGCCCTTGTCGTCTTTGAGCGTCAGCGCCGGAAAGCCGCCGCCATAGCACGGCGCGACGCCCGCGTTCGCCCACGTCCACGACACGGTGAACCAGCCGCCGACCTTCGCTTCTTTGGGAACAGTGACCTCGCGCAATTGGATGCGGTATCCCAGACGGAGGTTGATTTGGCCGATAACATCCCGGTTCTTCTCCAGCAGTTCCTGCGGCCACCAATGGATCGACAGGTAGCTCGCGTGGTAGTCCTCCACCGACTTCAGCAGGAGAGCCGGGTCCCACGCCTTCCGAGCGAGAGAGGAGCCGTAGTGCTCGTGCTCCACGATCACAGGAAGCGTCGGCCAGTAGCGCTGGGCCTGGTCGTCGTGATACCACGAATTGGGCGGCGGCTGGACAAGGATGCTGTCGTCGCGCAGCGTCACGCCTTTCGCACGCGCATAGTCGAGCAGCGGATAATTTCCTGACCGGTTCGAGGGGCCGGAGACGTCGTCGCTGATGCACAGCAGCGTGTGCGGAAAATACTTCACATGCAGGTCGATGTGCCGCTTGACGTCCTCGTTCATCTTCTCCTGCGGCACGCGGCTGCTGGCCCCGGTGTGCCCTTCGCCCCACAGCCCGTAGGTGCCGATGTCGACGAACGCCACCGAGGGGTTGCCGTCGTAGCGCGCCCCCATGGCCTTCAGGAAATTCTCCAGTTTGGCGAGAAAGACCGGATCGATGAAATCGGGGTCCCAAGACCCTCCTTGCTCGGAAGGCCCTTTGCCGTAGTCGTAGAACACGCCCTTGGCCCCTGCCTTCCTGACCCATTCCGGCGTGGCGAAGCGCATCCAGTTCTCGGAACAGGTGAGCCGGAGCGCCACCTTGCAGCCGCGCGCGATCCACCTCTGCGCGGGCGTGTCGAGGATCGCCCAGTTGAAGACGCCCTCTTCCGGCTCAACGAAGGCCCACGGGATTCTCAAGTACACAGTCGAACAC
Source organism: uncultured Lentisphaeraceae bacterium (assembly GCA_964434815.1). Lineage (GTDB taxonomy): Bacteria > Verrucomicrobiota > Kiritimatiellia > RFP12 > UBA1067 > CAYSXF01. Next base: position 622 of record CAYSXF010000538.1, on the reverse strand, counting down.
CCCGGAAACCACGCCAGCGAGTCGGCAGGTTCAAGCCGCGAGCCGTAGTTCTGCGGAACATTCGAGTAATAGTGCATGGTCCAGCCCATGCCCGGATTGATCAGCGCGCGCCCGTTGTCCGCCGGGCGCACCGTCACCGTCTCTTGCGCGCAAACAACGAGCGCCGCAAAAACACACATGTAACCCAGTAATGCCGTCATCGTTTTCATCCGTCCAGACCTTTCGCCTCCAAGAAAGTTCATAAGGCAGCCGTTCCTACGGGTTCATGGTTTCCGGCCCTCGATGCGTTTGATTTCGCGGTCGAAGTCCGAAATGTATTCCATGTCCTGCCGCTTACGGTAAATCTCGTATTCACCCTCGGCTTTGAGTTTGGCCTCCAACGCGCTCACCTTGCCTTTGTCCTGAAGAATCGGGTAGTTGGACAGGGTCAGGAAATCGTGCAGAAATTTCACCCAGTCCGCCATCTTGGTGACGATGCCCATCGGGGAGGTGATTGTTCCCGAGATCACCACGCCCAGGATCAACCCGAGCAAGATGGCTACGAACACTGCCACCACGGTCAGCACCAGCGCCCGGTTGACAATCCCCCTTCTCCTGTTTCTGGTTTCATCAGCGGCTGGTC
>CAYSXF010000537.1:0-4201 GCA_964434815.1 uncultured Lentisphaeraceae bacterium | reverse complement strand
TGCTCATGCACCAAATCGTCAGAAAACCGGGCCTGCCCGCGCCGAAAAAGCCGCTGTTGGAGACACGCGTGTCTTCTCCGAGGAGGACGATGGCTGGGGCTGAGGCTGTGGCGACGAGGCCGGACGCGAACGAGTAAGTGCCGTAGTCTGGAGCGGGCACGCCGTATCCCGTGGGCGATCCAAGGATGTTAAGTGTGAGACGGTCCGTGACGTAAAAAGCGTTGTCGTTGATCGAAGGGCTGCGGGTTTCGTATCCGGCATGGTTGAGCGCATGGATCGCATAAGCAAGCTGGGTGTTGGCCTGCTGAGGCGCGATATACGCCTCGAACAGGTTGCCGGAGACTTGCGTCATGCTCTGTGTGAACATAAGACCTTGCTGGCGGTCGGTATGCCAGACAATCGAGACGGCATTGGGGTCGTAGATTCCGACAGGCTCCAGCGTGCAGGTGACGCGGTATGCCGTTTGCGTGTCATAGGTGTTGACGAGCGGAACATGCGTAATCGCGGGCGGGACGGTGTTGACCGCAGCCGCGAATGGCGTGGCAGGGTCGCCAAAGAGGTTGAGTTCGTAATAGACCCACCGCCAGTAGTTGGCCGAGTAGGTCGTGAGCAGATAGAGGTTCTTGCGGCGGGCGGCTTCGTTGATTTCGCCGAACCGGGTGGCATTGCCGCGGAGCGCAGCGTCCCAGAAGCAGCGGTGGAAACGATGCGAATAGCCGCCGACCACGTCGGAATACTCCCAGCCATCACGCGCATTCATGACGGCTGCGAAGGCGGCATTGCTCACCGTGACAATCTGTTCAGCGAAGCAGTCAGGCGTGTCGAACGCGCCGGCGCTGCAGGCTTGCGAATAGACAAAGTAGGGCATGGCATTGGTAAAGGCCTTCAACGTGTTTTGGCTTTCGGGTTGCGCGAGCGACGTTTTCATGCATGTTTGGGGGGCTCCGTGGCCGAGGTGGTTGACGCAGTGCAGATTCTGGTTCAGAAAGGCGAGAGCGTTGCTTCCTGTCCACAAGGCGGCGTCTGAATCGTAGAGGGTGCGGTCGGAATCGAACGTTGCGGCGTATGGCGAATTCTTGAAACCGAGGGAGGTCAGCCCGTCGGACGTGGCACCGTTGCGAAGTTCATCCATAAAGCCGGTGGCATAGACCATCGAACCGAAATCCACCTTTTCGGCGACGTGGGCGATGGGGCGGAGTTCAGAGGGCGTTGCGCCCTCGTAGCGCAGGGTCTTGCGCACCATCGCGGCTAGCTCGGTGGCGTTGGTCACAGGAAAGCGTCCCACCATCACTTCGGCGGTGAGGTCGACGTCGCCGCCACCCGTCCCATCGTTCGGCTCGCCGTAGCATCCGTTTCCGTTGCCGTCAAAGGAACCGTCCATGCAGCCGTAATAGAGGGCATCGGCGGGGATGTCCTCGGAGAGGTTCATATAGAGGTCTTTGAAGGCGACATGCAGTTTCTGCACGGGAATGAGGTCGAAGGTGCCTGCGAGAAGAAGGTATTTGACGCCCCATTTCGCATAGGCGTCTTGAACGAAAGCGCGTGTCCGGATGGCTTGATTGGTGCCTAAGTAGTTCGCCTGTATCCATTCCGTGGAGACCAACGCAGGCGTGAAGCCAGAGCGTGCGCGTGCGGCGCAGAGGGCTTGTAGGTTCCAAGGGCCAGGCGCATTGTAAAGCAGATTGGACGTGGAGATAACAACGTACGTGTAGGGGCCGTTCGAGGCGAGCGGGGAGGCCAAAGCCGTCGCAAGTGACGGGCGCAGCAAGTTGCCGGGCGGCTGCTGTTGCCTGAGCGTGACCGTGACGGTCACTGAGCCAGCGGCCAGCAGGACATTGCGCACAGGGTCAAAGCGCACAGGATGCACCTGAACTGAAAGCAGCTTGCTGTCGCGCAGGGGGTCGAGACGCCAAACGGGCTGCCCGTAGTCGGGATAAGGTTGTGTGCCGCTATAGACGGCGGGGTCGGCTGGAACGGTAGGCAGGGGTGCCTCGCGCCACGGCAGTTGCGCCCACTCGACGGGAACCGTTAAGGGGATTTCGCGAATGGCGCCTGGCGTTAGCGTCACTTCGGCCACCTCGCTGCCGCCGGGAATTTCGAACGAGACGCCGGCCACAGGAAGTACTGGACGTCCGGTTTGAAGGTCGGGAGCGGTGTCCGGCAAGGTGACGCGTGTCAGGCCTGCCTGGGTGAGACTGATTTCGGGAACAGGGAATGCTGCCGTTTGGGAAAGGCCATCTATATCTACGGTTCTTCCCAAATTCGCTGCCATCACAATACATGCGCAAATTGCGCTATGGAACAAACCCCTCATTTGTGTTTAATTTTAGAGCATGGCACACACGACGTAAACAACGAAATTCAGCTTGGTATCTGAAGGAAGATTCAATAAACTAAAGCCCATGTTGTTTCATGAGCTTATGAGGTGAAGGAAATGTCTATGCGCGGAATTTGTTTCGCACTTGCGGGGTTGGGTTGTTTCATTTTGGCAGCGCAGGCGGGTGATTGGACCCAGTGGCGCGGCAGCAACCGGGATCTGATTATTTCGGGCGAATCGCTTATGGCGAGTTGGCCAGAAGGCGGTCCCCAGCAGCTTTGGAAAATCGAGTTGCCGGCCGAAGGTTTTTCAGAGCCTGTGGTGGTCAACGGGACGATTTTCATAACGGGCAGCACGGGCGACAAGAAGAACAGGGTGGGGAACCTGTATGCGCTGGATCCGAAAACCGGCGCAATCCGCTGGCAGACGGCCTATGGTCCCGAGTGGGGCACCAACTTCGAGTTCGCCCGCACCTCGCCGACCGTGGTTGGCGGCCTCGTCTATGTGATCAGCGGACAGGGGCATGTCGCGTGCGTTGACGCCAACAGCGGCAAAGTGGTGTGGAGCGTGGACGCGCATGCCAAGTTCGGCGGTCGCAATATCACGTGGGGCATAGCCGATAACCCGCTGATCTACGACGGCAAGGTGATCTGCCAGCCGGGCGGGCCGGACTCGTCGATTGTGGCGCTGGACGCCAAGACAGGCGATCTGATTTGGAAGAGCAAAGGGCTGGGCGAGCGCAGCGCGTACTGCTCGCCGGCTCTGCTGACCATCAACGGCAAACGGCAGGTGGTCACGATGCTGGAGGACCATCTGGTCGGCGTCGACGCCGAAAACGGGACGCCGCTTTGGAAGCACCCGCACCGGAACAAGTATGCGGTGCATCCGAACACGCCCGTCCTGTGCGGGCCGGACCGCCTGTTCATCTCATCAGGGTATGGCTACGGGTCGGAGATGGTCGAGGTTGCGGGCGGCACGGCGAAGCTCGTGTGGTCGGACAAAGGCTCGGACAATCACTTCCAAGGCGTCGCGTTCTATCAGGGACGCATATTCTCCTCCGGCGGCGGGAAGATGTCCTGTTTTGACCCGGCCAGCGGCAAGGTGGTCTACGACATTGAAGGTGCCAAGAAAACCTCGTTCTGCATCACCCCGGCCGGGATGATCACGTACGACGTGAACGGCGGCAAAGTGATGCTGGTCGATGTGAAACCGGATTCCTACAAGACACTTTCGTCGTTCAAAATCGAATACGGTAACGGTGAGCACTGGTCGTCCCCGGTCGTGGCGGACGGCATGCTGTACCTGCGTCGCGGCAAGGGCGTTGCTGCGTACGCAATCGGCAAGAAGTGAGGCGTGAGCGGTGGTCGGCGAGTGTCGCGTCACCGGAAGGAGCAAGCGAATGAGATCGATGTTGCAGGGCATAACGGTTGCGTGTGTCGCAGCCGGGGTTGTGGCGGGCTGTTGTTCAAACAAAGGAGCGTATGCGAAGATGAGTGGTGCAGTTGAACCTTCGGTCGTGATGAAGCCTTTCGGCAAAACAAAGGACGGGCAACTGGTGCATCAGTACACGCTGACCGGCGCGGGCGGCGTGGTGATGGACGTGATCGATTACGGCGGCAAGGTGGTCCGTTTGTTCACGCCTGACCGCAGCGGCAAACTGACGGATATCACGCTGGGATTCAACACGGTTGCCGGCTATGAGACTCAGGATCCGTATTTCGGCTCGCTGATCGGCCGCTACGGAAACCGGATCGCCAACGGGCGCTTCACGTTGGACGGCCAGACCTACTCGCTGCCGACCAATAACGCGCCGGGTGGCATGGCCTGCTCGCTGCACGGCCTGTCTCTTATACACATCTGACGCTGCCGACGAATAGAGAGGTG
>CAYSXF010000536.1:0-4202 GCA_964434815.1 uncultured Lentisphaeraceae bacterium | reverse complement strand
ATGCGGACGGGGACATGCAGTGGGAGAAGATGCTGGCGCGCGGGGATCTGGATGTCGTTATTATCGCGACGCCTTGGAAATGGCATGCCCCGATGGCGGTTTCGGCGATGAAGCACGGTGTCGTCGCGGGCGTCGAAGTGCCTGCCGCCCTCTCCGTCGAAGAGTGCTGGGAATTGGTCGATACCCGCGAAAAGACTGGCGTAGAGTGCATGATGCTGGAAAACTGGTCGTTCCGGGCCGACAATCTGGCGCTTCTGAATATGGTTCGAAAAGGGCTGTTCGGACAGATCGTCCATGTGCATTGCGCGCACAGCCACAATTGTATCGACCACTGGTTCTTTGATCCTCAGGGGAGGGACAGGTGGCCGGCTGAATACCTCATCAAATTTAACCGAGACCAGTATCCGACGCACAGCGTCGGGCCTGTGCTGGGCTGGTGCGACATCAACTGCGGCGACCGTTTTACGACCATCGCCTCCACAGCGACGGGCAGCTTCGGGATCAATGATTACTTCGCGCGGAAATTCGGCGCGGATCATCCCGGTGCCAAACGAAAGTACGCCCAGGGCGATATCGTCACCTCCACGCTGAAGACCGCCGCCGGCAAAACCGTGATCGTCAATTACGACATGCAACTGCCGCGGCCCTACGACAACCGCTGGATGCTACAAGGCACGCGGGGCGTCTATTCCGAAGAGCGTAACTCGCTCTACCTTGCTGGAAAAAGCCCTGCTTACGACACCTGGGAGTCGTTTGACCCTTATCAGGAGGAGTACAAGCACGCGTGGTGGAAGGACCACGGCGGCGCGGGAGGGCATGGCGGAGTGGACGGACTGGAATTGAAATTGCTGATCGAGGCCGTCCGCAGTAAGACGCCGCTGCCGCTGGATGTGTATGATTCCGTGACGATGAGCGCCCTTGTGGACTTGTCGGGAAAATCCATTGAAAAGGGAAACATCCCTGTTGAATTCCCGGATTTCACACGCGGCAAATGGAAGTCCGCACGACCGAAGTTCGCTCTGGACATGGTCTAATCCAAATAGAATAAGGGCGTAGCCTATGGAGAAACATGATGCTATGCCGGTTTCGCGCCGTGGTGCCGTCGCAGGGGGCGGGAGTCGGACGCGGCGCAACAGCATTTTTCTGCTGCTTGTGGCAGGGCTGGGCGGGCTCCTGTATGGCATCGATGTCGGGATCATCGCCGGGGCGCTGCCCTACCTCGAAGCGACCTCGGGCCTGAATGCCGGCCAACTGTCGGTCGTCGTGGCCGCCGTGCTTCTGGGTAGCGTGATCTCGACCCTTTTCGCTGGCACGCTGGCCGACGGACTGGGACGAAAACCGATGATGGCCCTCAGCGGCGCGGTCTTCGTCGCGAGCATCCCCGTCATCGCCCTCTCGCACGGTTACGTGCCGCTCGTCTTGGGCCGCCTGCTGCAAGGCGTCAGCGCCGGGCTCATCGGGGTGATCGTGCCCCTTTACCTGGCCGAGTGCCTGGGCCCGGCGCACCGCGGCAAAGGCACGGCCGTCTTCCAGTTGCTGCTGACGCTGGGCATTGTGGCTGCGGCCGTGATCGGCATGGGCTTCAGCGTGCGCATCGAGCAGATCGCCGAGCTCGGGGATACGGACCGGCTCTTCGCCTTCAAAGACCTGGCCTGGCGCAGCATCTTCTGGTGTTCGCTGCCGCCCGGCATCCTGTTCGTCCTCGGCAGCACCCTGGTTTCCGAGTCGCCCCGGTGGCTGTTCCGCGCCGGCCGGAAAGAGGACTGCCTCGTCGCTCTGAGGTGGTCCCGGACAGAAGAGCAGGCCGCGTTGGAACTGGACGAGATGGAGGCGGGGCTCGTCGTATCCGAGACGCGTAAGCCGGGCACTCGGACAAAGGATGGCGATTCCCTGTTCAGCCGCAAGTACGTGATCCCGTTCGTGCTGGCCTGCGTCATCCTCGCCTGCACGCAGGCCACGGGGGTCGCCTCGATCATCGGGTACAGCACGACCATCCTCCTTCAGGCCGGGCTGTCAGACCTCGAAGCCCATTGGGGCTATGTGGCCCTGACCGCGGTCAACTTCGTGATGACGCTCGCCAGCGTCGCGCTGGTGGACCGGAAGGGGCGCACGTTCCTGCTGTCGCTCGGCACGCTGGGAATCATCGCCGCGCTGCTGGCCACGGGACTCCTGTTCCACCGCACCGAGCGGCTGAGGGTGGACCTGAGCGCGCAACTGCAGACGCGTGTGACGCCCGACCAGAAGCTGACGCTGGCCTTTAACGCCGCTGCGGTCTCCGACCTGCTTGCGCCCGGAGCCTCTGGCACGCGCGAGGCTGGCGCGGCGTACGACGCGCAGACGCTGATCGTGATCTACTCCTGCGGCGGCTTCCGCGCGGCGACTCCCGTGATGCGCTCGGACAACGCGCTGTCCAAACCGCTTGAAATCAGCCGCGAAAGCTGCCTGCCTGCCAACAAGACGCTGGCGTTCTTCGCCAACCCGTTCGCGAGTCTCGACGCGGCCCGTGAAAAACCGCTGGTGATCGAAAACGCCCTCGTGACGCCAGTGCCTGAAAAATGGGGTGCGGTGCTGACCGCTCTCTGCCTGCTAGTCTTCATGGCCTTTTATGCGGTCGGCCCGGGGGTTTGTGTCTGGCTCGCCCTTTCGGAGCTGATGCCGACCCGCATACGCTCCACCGGAATGAGCATCGCGCTGCTCATCAACCAGTCCGTCTCAACGGCCATTGCCGCGGCTTTCTTGCCGACGGTCGGCAGGTGCGGTTATGCCATGGCTTTCTGGGCCTTCGCAGGAAGCACCGTGATTTACTTCATCACGGCCACCTTCTTCCTGCCGGAGACCAAGGGCAAGTCGCTCGAGGAGATCGAAGCCTATTTCGCTCAGACAAAAGAGAAAGAGAGAAAAGTTTAGAATGACTGATAGCAGCCAGACCAAGAAGCAAGCCGTTCAGTTTGAGGCCTCGGTTTCCAAGGCGTTCATGGCCCAGGCGCTGGGCGTGGCGTTTGATCGCGCGTACTACTTTGATCCGTTTCTCCGCCGCGAGACGGACCTCAAATGCCAGGCATATCTGGACAGCGCCTGCCCGGAGCTGGACGCGCTGTACACGGAGAGCAACCTCGGGCGGAAGGCGTATTGGGAGCAGAAGCAGACTCTCATCGGGGGCATCCAGCCCAACCTGCTCGTCGGGATGCTGCTTGGCGCTGACTTTATTCCGGCACCCAGTGGGGACGCCGACATTACCCCGGCCTGCTGGGCCGGAAAGCCCGTAGAGGCCTTGCCTCAGCCCGAGACGCTCGTGGAGCACCCGCTGATCCGCATGCTCAGCCAGCAGATCTGCGTTGTGCAGGCGGAGCGCATGTATAGTCCGATTCCGCCGTTCTTCTGGGACGCTTCGGGGCGGGCCGCGGTTCACGGCTCGCTGACCACGGCGCAGAAGTTCCTGGGGGAGGAGGTGTTCATGGACATGCTGATGGACCCCGACCGCGTACACCGCGTCATGCGCTGGATCTGCGAGGCCAACATCGTCCTGGTCCGGCACTTTGCGGAGCTGGCCTGCATTAAGATCGAGTCCGTACACGTCGGCGAATGTTCGTCCTGCATGGTTGGTGCCGGCGAGTGGGAGGCGTTCGTCAGCCCGACGCTGGAGCGGCTCGGGCGGGAGCTGGGGCCGGTCCGCCTGCATTCGTGCGGGCCGAGCGACCACATTTTGGCGGCGCTCCGGAAGGTCCAGAGCCTGCGCAGCCTGGACCTGGGCGGGGAAACGTCGCTCGCCCGAGTCAGAGAGCAGTTCGGTCTCGATTTCCCGGTGAGCATCGCGCCGCCCGTGAAGCTGCTCGCCAGCGGCAATCTCGACGACCTGAAAGCCTGGACGCTGAACGCGTTCGCCGACAATCAGGGCGGACGTCTGGTCATCCTGTATCACCTCGAGCCGCAGTATCCGCTCGCGACGGTCCGGGCGTGGCAGGCCTGGGCAAAGGGTATTGGCTGATCCGCCAATAGCGACTCGTATGTGATTCTGTCAGTATGTGCATTGTCGGGGAAAAGAAACCGGCCTATAATTGGGAAATTGGTAAGGAAGGGTGGGGAAGAATGTGGGATTACGTGGCTAAGGTGACGTTTGTGGCGGGGGCAGTGCTGCTTGTTTCGACAGCGACACAAGCGGCGGTGCAAGGGGCCACAGGTCCGGCGTGGCATCCCAGCTATGA
>CAYSXF010000535.1:0-4203 GCA_964434815.1 uncultured Lentisphaeraceae bacterium | reverse complement strand
CCCTGCAGCAGGAGAGGGATCTCCAGCGTCAGCTCCTCGCCTTCGTTGACTTTGTCGGGACATTTGAACGGCTCGATGCCGAGGTCGCGCGCCTTGGCCATATCCGTGCCGGTTTGGACGCTGAGGATGGGGACGGCGAGCTCGCTGCCTTTGAAGCCGGAGGTGTCGATGCCGTCGGTGATGAGCACGACGGCGGCGGTCCGGTTAAGGCCGATATCCTTGTCGATGCGGGCGAACGCCTGTTTGAAGTCGGTGCCACCCTCGGGCTTCAGCGCACCGAGTTCGTCCGTGCCCGCGTGCCGCTGAGTCTGGCTGTTGAACGAGTATGTCGCGATGGGGTAGTCGGCGAGGCGCTTGAAGCGGTTCTTCTGCAGAAAAACCACGGCTTGCGAAAGGCGCGACTGGCCGTCGCGGAGATCTTTTGTGGACATGGAGGATGACCGGTCGAGCAGGAACACGAGGTGCGATTTCTCCAAGTTGCGGTCTTCGGTGATGTGCCCAGGACACAGCAGCATGAGGGTCACGCACGCGACGCTCAACATGCGCAAAGTCAGGAGCAGCGTGTGCTGCCACGGCTCTACGGCAGGGTTGCGGTGCCGGTACGAATAAACCGCCGCGCCTGCAGAGAGGAGCAGCAGGATCAGGATCAGCCAAGCGGGTAGCAGCGGATAGAAGGAAAAAGTCATGCGGCCTCCTTCTCGGCGCGTGTCTCGCCTTTTCTTCCTGAGAGCAGATAGGTGTTACCGACGAGGAGCTCGAGCAGCAGGAGAGCCAGCGCGAGCAAGAGGAACAGGCCGGTCAGGTCGCTGCCTTGGCGGTAGGTGCGGATCTGCGATTCCACGCCCGCATCCGTTTTGAGCACAGTGACGGGGGCGTCGGTGATGCCGGTCATTTTGCCGGCGCTCATGCAGGCGAGTTCGCTCTCGGCGGGCACGGGGTTGACTGCGACACAGCGCGGGGAGGCGTGCTCTGCCGTGAGAACGCCGGGCTGCCACGTGTCCGCGAACACGGCCTCGCCTTTCTCCACGGGTGCCTGGAAGAGCGTGCCGTCGCTGTGGCGCAGGGCGATCGCTTTGTCAGTCGGTGAAAGCGCGGTGAGGCGCAGGAGACTGCCGCACGCCACACCCGCGTTCTGCTGCGGGTCGTGCGCCGCGTAGGTGAGCAAGTGGATCATGGCGATCGGGAACGATTTGAGTTCGGGCCAGTTGCAGTAGTCGCGGCGGCAGGAGAAGGCGCACGCGATGAAGCTGCCCGCGCCGACCTTTTCTTCCGCCATCACGACGTGCCCGCGGCTCTCTGCCAATACCGTGGCTGAAGGGGACGGCGTCAGCTCGTGTACGTGCTGCCATTTCAGCAGGTCCATCTGCAAGAGCGCGTTCAGGCCGCTGAGCGGGCCTTTGAATTGAATGCCGTTGAATTCGGACTGCTGCTTCGTTCCGAAAAGATGCTGCAAGCGCTTGTCGTCGAAAGCTGCAAAAGTCTTGGCGTCCACATCAGTGCCCGCAAAGACGATCACGGTGCCGCCGTTGGACATGTAGCGGGCGAGCAGGGCCGCAGTCTGCGCGCTCAGCGGCTGCGGGTTGGCCATGACAATGGCGTGGTGCTTCTCCAGCTCTTTGGGCGCGAGTTCCTGAACGAAGCCCTGCTCGGCCTGAATGCCGTTAAGCGATTCGCCTTCACTCGGATCGACGGCCAACTTCAGGAAGTGGAAGGGGCGGATGCGGCTCAGGAGGTCCGACTCGAGGAGCAGCACGCGGATGTTCTCGCAGACGTTCACGGCAAAGGTGCGGCTGTTGTCCAGCGCGAGATGGCGGTCGGTGATGCGCACCGCTCCGCTGAGAAAGCCGGCGCGGTCCGGCACGTAATCGAAGCGCCCTTCCACCGTTTGGCCTGCGGGGACTGAGACCGTGACGGTGTTGCGCGTCTCCGTGCCGATGGTCAGGCTCACCTCAGTCTCGCGGGCGTTTTCGCCGTGATTGCGGATTTTGTAAGGGATGGTCAGCCGCTTGTTGACCATCTGCGGGCGGGTGGAAAGCTTCATCTCTTCAACCGAGAGATTTTCGAGCGTGCCGCTCACCGGCAGGAAATAGATGCGCAGCCCTTTCACGGCGTCGAGCGCCACCGGCTTCGACGGCGCCTGATTGCTTTGGAAATCGGAGAGGACGAAGATTTCCCGGTTGGGGTTCCCCTCGGTGGTCAGATAGCCCACAGCCTGTTTCAGGGCCGCGCTGTACGAACCCGTGCCGCCGGTCACGCGGGCCTCTTCGAGGCGCTGCCGCACCAGTTGGCGTTTGCGTGTCATAGCAAGCCCCTGCCTGCCGGACAGATAAACGAGGGCGGCGCCGTCGCCCTCTGTGAGCGTGTCGAGAACCTCTTCAGCTTTCTGCGCGGCCAGTTCGAAGGCAGTCGCGCCTGAGCCGATTTTGCGGTCCATGGAAAGGGTGTCGTCGAGCACGATCACGGCGTTGGTCTTGGCCGACAGCGCGTAAGGCATGCTTTGGAAGAGCATGCGCGAGAGCGCGAGCACAAGGCAGAGCAGCGCAAGGGTGCGGATCAGCAGCAGCAGGATTTCGCGCAGCCGCCGGCGATGGGCGAGGTAGCGCTTGCGCTGCTGAAAGAACTGCAGCGTGGAAAACGCAACCTTGGCTTTGCGGCGTCGGAAGAACAGGTGGAGCAGAACCGGCAGCGGCACGGCGATGAGACCCCATAAGAAAATTGGATTAGCGAATTCCATTTGGACAAGAAAGGCTGTTAGGCGTTTAGACTGTTAGGAAGACTGACGGAGAGAACGAAGAGATCGGATCAGCGCGGCAAGCACTTTTCCGGCTTCAACCAAAAGGGGTTCACAACTGGAAGCGAGTGTTTTCTGCGCATAACCCAAACGTTGGGAGAGATTGAACTGGTAATGAAGTTCGCGAAGGGACCCGAATGCGACTTCAAGAAAACGCAGATATTCGGATTCGCTTTCGCGTGCGGCGCCTTCAACGATATTCGATGGCACTGAAACCGCAGCCCGCCGCATTTGTGATGTGAGCCCATAAATCTCGTCCTTTGGGAAATCGCGTGTCAACCGGTAGATGGCCACGGCCAGTTCGTCGGCTAATTCAAATGCTCTGAGCTTTGTGTGATCTCTCATTGCACTCCTCCGTGGCGCGTTAGCTCAACGTGCGTAAGGCCCAATTGCTGCAAGAGAGCTTTGCAATTTTCTGCGAATTCAGTGCCTTTAGTAAAGTTACTCATTTTCTTTCTATTTGCTAACAGCCTAACAGTCTAAACCGCTAACAGCCTCTCCCTAAAACATCCGCTCCCGCTTATGGAAATAGGCGAGCAGGGCGCGGTCAAAGGGCGTGCCTGTGTTCAGCGTTTCGAAGCTTACCTTCATGCGTCCGCAGAGCTGTTTCATGTTTTGGATGTAGCGCGTGAGATCCGTGAGGTACGCCTCGCGGCAGTCGTCGCTTTCGAGTTCCAGAATCTCGCCGGTCTCCAAGTCGCGGAATTCGATCAGTCCCCGGAACGGGAATTCGGTTTCCATTGGGTCGAGAATTTGGAAGAGAATGACCTCGCAGCCCTTATGCTGAAAATGGCGCAGGCTCTGGATGAACGCCTCGTTCGTGTCGAAAAAGTCTGAGAACACGAGCACGATGGAGCGGCGGTGCACCTCTTCGGCGATGCGGTGAAAGCAGGGCGCGGCGTCGGAGTGGCCCTCCGGAACGAGGTTCTCGATGTGGGACAGGAGCGAAAGCATGTGCATGCGTGAGCACTGGGCTGGAAAGTAGGTGTGGATCTTGTCGGAGTACGTGAAAAGCCCGACCGCGTCCTTCTGCCGGTGCATGAGGTAAGTGAACGCGGCCGCCAGATAGCAGGCATAGTGGAATTTGTGGGATTTGGAGCTTCCCAACGCCATGGAGCCGGAACGGTCGAGCACGACGTAGGTGCGCGTGTTCGTCTCGTCCTCGTACTGCTTGACGTAGTAGCGGTCGGTCTTGGCGTAGGCCACCCAGTCCACGTGCTTCACCGGATCGCCCGGACAGTACTTGCGGTACTCAGAGAATTCCGATGAGAACCCGTGGTAGGGCGAGCGGTGCAGTCCGGTCAGCGTCCCTTCGACCATGGCACGCGCAACCATCTCGATGTTCTTGAGGGTGTCGAGCGTGCGCCTGTCTCTTATACACATCTCCGAGCCCACGAGACAGGCAGAAATCT
>CAYSXF010000534.1:0-4203 GCA_964434815.1 uncultured Lentisphaeraceae bacterium | reverse complement strand
TGGCTGCGCCAGCCTCACCAACATCACGATTCCAAACAGCGTCACCAGCATCGGGGACCGGGCGTTCTCTTACTGCACCAGCCTGACCGGCGTCACGATCCCCTCTAGCGTCACCAGCATTGGGCTCGCGGCGTTTGCGAGTTGCACCAGCCTGACGGCCATCACGGTGGATGCACAGGATTCCGCCTATAGCAGCGTGGATGGTGTCTTGCTCAACAAGAGCCGAACCACGCTCATTCAGTATCCGTCGGGAAAAGTCGGAAGTTACACGATTCCCAACACCGTCACCAGCATCGGGTTCGATGCGTTCGGTTCCTGCGTCACCCTGACCAGCGTAACGATTCCCGCCAGCGTCACCAGCATCGGGGAATATGCGTTGTATTACTGCACCGGCTTGACCAGCGTCTACTTTTACGGCAACGCACCCTCCGTTGATTCGGAGGCGTTAGAAGGCGACAACCATGCGACCGTCTACTACCTGGCGGGGGCCACGGGCTGGGGGCCGACATTTGGCGGACGTCCGACCGCCCTTTGGTGCGTGATTGTAAGCGTAACGGCGAACCCGGCGCAGGGTGGCACGGTGGCAGGGAGCGGGACGTATCCGGCGGGCACAAACGTGCACCTTTCAGCGACTGCCGCGTCCGGCTGGACGTTTGCGGCATGGTCGGATGGACCGACGGCCAACCCGCGGACTATTGTCGCGGCGTCCAACCTGACTCTGACGGCATCGTTTGTCCCGTCCGGTCCACCCTGGAGCAAGGCGGACTTTGACGTCGAGACGATCCAGCTCGCGCCCACGGCGCTGGCGACCGGCGACGCATTCAGCGCGACGGTCACAGTGCGGAACCGGGGTGACAAGGTGGGAGACGCGGGCATGCTGCGGGTCTGGGCCAGCCATGCGTCCTGGGTTACTTCTGGAGAGGCCGGCAACGCCGAAGAGGCCGTGGGCTGGCTGGCGCCGGGCGAGAGTCGGACGCTGGCGTTCGCGGGTCTCACCGCGCCTGCGATGGCCGGGACACACCAGTTCCGCGCCTGCGTGAACGCCGATAACGTCACGCCCGAGTACAGTTGGGGCGACAACCAGTTACCCGTCACCTACACGGTCATCGTCAACACCAACACCCATGTAACGCCGGAGCCTTCGCCCATCCATTACGTGGCGGTGGGGAACCCCGGAGCGCATGCCCCTTACACCAACTGGACCACAGCAGCCACGTGCATCCAAGACGCCGTGATTGCCGCGTCGGACGGAGACACCGTTCTGGTCACGAACGGCGTCTATCTGCTGGACTCGGAGATCCAACTGGCGAAGCCTGTCACCGTCATGAGCGTCAACGGCCCTGAAGCAACCTTGGTGGACGGTCAGGGCGCCAGTGGTCGCTGTTGCTTTCTGGTCACCACCAACGCCGTGGTGGACGGCTTCACAGTCCGGAACGGCTCCGGGCATTTATTCGGCCCTGGCGACAACCAGGGCGGCGGCTTATGCTGCCACGGTGCCGGCGAGGTGCGGAATTGCATAATCGAAAACAACAACGCCCAGATTGGCGGCGGCGTTTTTTGTTCAGTGGGCTGCTCGGTGGTGAATTGCCAGATCAGGAACAACAGTGCCCATGGGGACGGCGGCGTGCATTGTGACGGAGGCGCTGTACGGAATTGCATCGTCCAAGGCAACTCGGCCTTCGATGTGGGCGGGGTGAGTTGTGGAAACGGCGGGCTGTTGCAAAACTGCCTGATCCGAGACAACTGCTCCTATTGGTGTGGCGGCGTGTCCGTCAGTTCCGGCGGACAGGTCGAGAACTCGACGGTCGTGGGCAACAGCGCCAGCGGATATGGCGGCGGCGGCATGTCCATCGACACATCCGCCGGGGCAGTGCTGAACACGATCGTTTATTTCAACTCGGTAGGGCCGGGTGCGGTGGGTGATCGCAACCTGTGCGGTGACACCTCGCTCGTCTCCTATTGCTGCCTGCCGTCGAACATCGGTGGCGCGGGCAACATCACCAACGCCCCGCTCTTTGCCGACGCGGCTGCGGGCGACTACCGCCTGCAGGCCGGATCGCCGTGCGCCGACGCCGGCCTGAACCAGGGCTGGATGGCCGCCTCCTCCGACCTGGACGGACATCCCCGGATCATGGCGGGCGCGGTGGACATGGGCGCCTATGAAACGCCCGTGGCCCACCACATCACCGTGTCGTGCGGCGCCAACGGCAGCGTCGGCCCCGGCGGCGCCGTCGTTGTAGTCGAAGGAACGGATCAGACCTTCCAGATACAGCCTGACGCAGGCTACCAGGTTCTCGACGTGCTGGTGGACAACGTCTCCGTCGGCGCGGTGACCTCGCTGACCCTGCACGCGGTCGACGCGGACCACACGCTCCACGCCACGTTCGCGCCGGCCTCCTGGGCCAAGGCGGACTTCTACGTCGAGTCGGTCCAGCTCACGACCACGACGCCGGCGGCCGGCGCCGCGTTCGGCGCAACGGTCACGGTGCGGAACCGGGGCGACATCGCGGGCGATGCGGGCAACCTGCGCGTCTGGGTCAGCCGCGCGACCTCGGTTACGCCGGGCGAGGCCGGCGGCGCCGTTTTGACCGTGGGCAGGCTGGCGCCGGGCGAGAGCAGGACGCTGACGTTCGCGGGGCTCGCCGCGCCTGCGACGGCCGGCACGCACCAGTTCCGCGCCTGCGTGAACGCCGACAACGTCACGCAAGAGTACAGCTGGGGCGACAACCAATTGACCGCCACCTACGCGACAGTCGCAGCCGGCGGGTCGTCGGGTTCCGACGCGTCTGCATGGGCTCGCCCCGATTTTGCCGTGACAGAGATGACGTTCGTCGGCGACGTGCCCTCGGTGACGGAGGAACCGTTCACGGTGCGGGTCACTGTCGCGAACCACGGTCAGATTTCAGGCAACGGCGGCATGCTGTACCTGTTTGCCTCCAAAGCGAATCCGGCGGTTGCCGGTGACGAAGCCACCGCCGATGCGGCGGTTCCAATCGGGATTTTTGACTCGGCGGGAGCCGGAAGTATGAAAACCTTTGAGGTCCAACTGCTAACTCCGAACGTTCGCGGTTCGCATCAGGTGCGAGCCTATGTGGTCAGTCCGGAAACGGAATGGAGCACGGGCGACAACCAGCTTGCGGTCACGTGCTGGATTCAAACCGTGATGTTGCAGATCTCCGTTGAGCCCGGTGTGGGGATTGTTCTCACTTGGAACAACTTTTGGGGCGACACCTACACCGTGTATCGGAAGACCGGCCTCACGGGCGTATTCGAACCGCTGGCTGCCGATATCCCGTCGGCCCGACCGGAACCTCAAAACGTGTTCACCGACACCCATCCGCCCGCAGGAGGTTCAGCGTTTTACAAGGTGGGCATTCAGGCACATTAATGCGGTTTGATTTGAACGGTTTCGTTTAAAGTGTAGCCGTTTCTGGCAGGGACGCCTCCCCGAGGCGTCCGCGGCAGGTTCGGGAATATCCCGTATCCGGGATCGCCCAATCGCATATTGGGAGCGAAGCGGCAACCCGCCCTATCTGACATCGGCCAACGGTTACACTTTAAATAATTCGCTTTCGGTTTTGCTTTTCCGTCGGACACTGCGCGGGGCCTAAACGTGCAGATTACGCAGATACTCGCTGCTGGGTTTCAGAAGGTCCATCCCCATCTCCACGAAATAGTTTTTCACCCCAGCCGCCTTAGCCTCGGAGAAAAGCTCCTTCCAATCAACCATACCCTGCCCGATCGGCACGGCTTGTTTTTTCTCAGCCGAGTAGTCGGCCAAGTGCAGCGAAATGAACCGTCCCGGATATTTTCTAAAATAGGTGACAGCCTTATAGCCGATATTGACCACCGCCACCTGGAACTGCATCTTGACCAGCGAAGGATCGAGCTTGCTCATCAGCTCGTCGTAGATGAGCGTTCCGTCAATCTGAGCGAATTCGAAGTGGTGGTTGTGGAACGCAAGCTGAATACCCGCCTTGCGCGTTCGCTCGCCCAGCCGGTTGCACGCATCCGCTGACTTGCGCCAGTCGTCCAGCGTCGCGTCCTTCTTCATCCAGAAGCCGGAGACAACCATCTGCGTCAGCCCCAGCTCCTTTGCGTACGCCACCCGCTCGTCCAGGTGCTCCTGCAGTTCGATGAGCGGGTAATGGCAGCTTTCGCAGCCCAGCCCAGCCGCACGTATCGTCTCGCGCATCTGCGACG
>CAYSXF010000533.1:0-4206 GCA_964434815.1 uncultured Lentisphaeraceae bacterium | reverse complement strand
GTCGAGCCCGGTCCAAACGAACTCGCCGCCGCAGTAGCGGTCGCGCTCCATGCGAGCGAACTCCACGTCCGGGATGTCGGACCAGGGCGCAGCGTTGTGGTCGTAGGAGCAGACTTCCAGGTCGCGCGAGAAGTCGGTCTTGTGCTGCGGCTGGGGCAGCGCGTAATAGCCGTAGGAGCTGAGGGCCGAGGCGGACTCGGAGTAGAGCACGGGCTTGTCGGGATACTTGCGCTTGATGTTGGCGTACTGGCCGCCGTAGTTCCAGCCGGTGATGTCGAGGTTCTCGAAAATGCCCATGCCGATGGCGTTGCCGAAGCAGTTGCCGTTGCCGACCAGGCGGGTGGCGTCGAGCTCGCGGATGACCTCGCGGAAGAGCGTGCAGCGGGCCTGGGTCATGCCTGGGTCTTTAGGGTCGCCGGGCTTGGCGGGCGGGATCTCGTTGCCGATGGACCAGACGAAGACGCAGGGGTGGTTGCGGTCGCGGCGCACGAACTGGCGCAGGTTGCGCGAGACGTACTCCTCAAGGTTCTGGTCGCCGCGGCGGCCCGAGGTGCCTTCCCACTTATCGAAGGCCTCGTTCCAGACAAAGATGCCCATCTCGTCGCACAGTTCCAGCACGTCGGGCGCGGCGCAGTTGTGGCTGGTGCGCAGGGCGTTGAAGCCCATGTCCTTCATGATCTCGAGCTGGCGGCGCATGGCCGAGCGGTTGAACGCCATGCCGAGCGGGCCGAGGTCCGAGTGCAGGTCCACGCCGTTCAGTTGGACGCGGCGCCCGTTGAGGTGGAACCCGTCGTCGGCCGGAAACGCGAACGAGCGGATGCCGAAGCGCGTGGTCTCCGTGTCGGCGGCGACTTTGCCGGAGACCGTGACGCGCGCCTGGTAGAGGTTCGGCGCAGCGACGTCCCACAGACAGGGTGCATCAAGCGCGAAGAGGTGCTCAAAAGGGGCTGTCCCATGCGCGGGGACGGTCACCGTTCCGGTCTGTGTGGCGGCGACTTTGCCGGAGGGATCAATCAGCGCCACGTCGACGGAGACGTCGGCGAGGCGGTCCGTGGTGTTTGTGACTGCGGTGACCACGCGGACGTCGGCCTTCTGGGCGCTGACCGCGGGTGTGGTGACAAAGGTCGCCTCGTGCGCGACATGCACGGGATCGCACAGGGTCAGTGTGACTTTGCGGTAAATGCCTGCGCCGGGATACCAGCGCGAATGGTGCGCGCGGGTGTCGGCTTTCACGGCCACGACAGTGGGCTTGCCGAAGGTCACGAAGGGCGTGGCGTCGATGCGGAAGCCGATGTAGCCGTAGTCCCATCCGCCCGCCTTCTGGCCGTTGATGTAAACCTCGGGGCTGGCCATGACGCCGTCGAAGTCGAGGTAGACGCGCTTGGCAGCATCTCCGGCGTCAAGGGAGAAGGTTTTGCGATACCAACCCACGCCGCGCCACGGCAGTTTGCCTGTGCCGCCGTCGGACTTGGGATCGAAAGGACCCGAGATCGCCCAGTCGTGGGGCAGGCTGACGCGTGTCCAGGCGGAGTCGTTGAAGTTGGCTGGCGCGGCATTCAGCGCGGCCTCCGGATCGAGCCGAAAGCGCCAGTCGGCGTTGAAAGTCTGAGTCGAACGTTCGGCGTAAGCGCAAAGGGCGCAAAGGCTCGCGGCCCCAATCACGTGCAATTTCATCGCAATCCTCCCGACAATACAGATTCAGTGTGGCGCCAGTATAGCAGGATTTGTTCGCATGGAAACACGCATTTCTCTGTTTCCAGATGTCAACGGATGTTATAGACTATACGCAAATCAATCTAAAAAAGGGGCACAGAACGTGAGAGTTTCCACCAAAGGACGGTATGGGTTGCGCACGCTGATGGATATCGCGATGCATCAGTCCAAGGGGCCGGTCACATTGAACGACATCGCCAAGCGTCAGATGATATCGGTGAAATACCTGTGGCAGGTGATCAACCCGCTCAAGACGGCGGGGTTGTTGAGCGTGACGCGCGGAGCCAAAGGCGGGTACGTTCTGGCCCGCCGGCCCGAGAACGTCACGATGCTCGAAATCATGAACATTCTTGAGGGGCCGGTGTCGCTGGTGGATTGTCTCACGAAGAAGGATTCCTGCAGCCGGCTCGACTCCTGCGTGGCGCGCACGGTGTGGATGGAGGTCAACCGCGCGATCGAGAAGGCGATGAAGGGGATCACGCTGGCCGAGGTGCTGCACCGGTGTGGCGATAATTCTGAGGCGGATAACTACGTGATCTGATGCGGGGGTGCCGCATGGAAGAAAAGTTCATGCGCGCGGCGGTCGCGGCGGCGGAGGAGGGGGTGGCGCGCGGCGACGGCGGACCCTTTGGCGCGGTGATCGTGCGGAACGGGCTGGTCGTGTCGCGCGCATGGAACCGCGTGATACGCGACCAGGACCCTACGGCGCATGCGGAAGTGAACGTGATCCGCGAGGCCTGCCGCGCGGTGAAGCGTTTCCATCTCGAGGACTGCGAACTCTACACAAGCTGCGAGCCCTGTCCGATGTGTCTGGGCGCGATCTATTGGGCGCGCCTGAATGCCGTCTACTATGCGGCCACGCGCGACGACGCGGACAAGATCGGCTTCAGCGATGCGCGAATTTATAACGAGATCGCTTCGTTGCCCGCAGAACGCGGCATGAAGTTCGTCAAAATGGACACAGCCGCGGCAGTGTCGGTGATGCGCGCATGGCGCGCCGACGCGGGCAGGAACGTTTACTGAACCGAGATTCTAACCGAGCGGGCCCGCTTACTTACTCTTCGCGGGGGCTGGCGGCGGAGTCGGCAGCTTTAGGGTCTTGGCAGCTTCGTCAGCGGCCTCAAAGAGCGAGCGCGCGGCGCGCGGCTCATACCGGTTGACCACGCCTTCGAGATTGGCGACAGCCATCTCCCAGGTGGAGTTGTGGGTCTTCTGAGCTTTGAGATTCTCCAGCAGCTTCTTAGCCTCATCCTTCTTGCCCTGCAAGGTGTAGATGCGGGCGATGCCCATCTTGGCTTGCGGCTGCAGGAAATGTCCCGCCGACTCTTTGTCGAACGCCTGATAGGCTGCGAGGGCGTCGTCCAGACGGTTGAGCGCTTCGAGCGCGTGCGCCCTGCCCAACTTAGCGATCTCAACGAACCCGTTCGGCGCGCCCTTGCTCAGGCAGGTGTTGTACGTATTGAGGGACTCTTCGTAGTTCGAGGCGTCGAAGTAAGCTTTGGCCAAGCGCAGGCGGGCGGCGTTGCCGGCTTTGGTCGAACCGTATTTGGCCACGACGGACTCCAAGTCCTCGACAGAAGAAGCCTGCATAAGCTCTTTGTTCGCGCCGGCGATCTTGGCCTCGCGGTACTGTACGAAGGCCCACGCGCCTCCCACCAGAATGGCGGTCGTCAGCAGCGTGATCAGAAACTGGCCGCCGTTGGCTCTCCACCAGTCGTACAGCGGAAGCATCTCAATGGGGAGATTCTTCGGGAGGGGCTGCGCGGTGGGCGTCGTTGTGTTTGCTGCGGTGTTCGTCTCTTGACTCATGGTTGTCGCCTTCTACCTAGATGAAAAATGGCCGCTATTATTGGGGTTCCGGCGCTAGAAAGCAAGGTGAAAAACCCCGCTCCGCAGACGGCTGAAAGCAGACAACCCCACTTGCGACGCGCCTGCCAGGCGCGTCGCGCAGATCTAGATCCTGAATTCTGACGCGTGGCAGACGCTTATTTGGTCTGTTCGAAGCTGGTGTAGAACGGAATCATCGGGTAACCGTCGCTGACCGCGTCAAAAGAGATCAGTCCGACCGTCACGCGCTTGCCGCCTTCTACGGGCTTCGAGTGCCTGCCCACCAACGCGCATCCGGAAACCATGACAGCCGCAGCCGTCACAACCGTCAACAGAAATGCTTTGTGCATGCTAAAACCTCTTTCCTTTGGATATGGCCTTAAGTTTGGCATTGTCGAAAAACGGAGCGGCAAAGTCAAGCCGCAAACCGCGCTCTGTCGAATCGTCATCACGGTTGCCGCGCGGCTGTGTGCGGCTTCGCTGCGGGTGCGGTGCGGTGTTTGGGATCGGCTGCTGCGGGTGCGGTGCGATGTTTGGGTTCGGCGGCTGCGGCGCTGCGGTGCTTGGATTCGTCGGCGGCGCTGGCAGGACCGCGGCTGTCGCCGTCATGCTTGACGCTGACGCCCAGCCGTTTGGCGCCGCACCGCTTGGCGGCATCGTGATCAC
>CAYSXF010000532.1:0-4207 GCA_964434815.1 uncultured Lentisphaeraceae bacterium | reverse complement strand
CTATTCAACTACCTGGGCGCAGATGGATCTTCCGATCCCTGACGTGAGCGGCCACACCAACCTGGTTGTCGGGCGCATCCTTGTTCCCGATTACGCGCCGGTGAGCGCGACGATCTTTATGGGCCCGGCATTCGGGGCTTATGGGCATACGGATTCGCTCATCTTGGACAGCGGAACGCCGGGCGTTCCCGCCGTCCTTCAGAACACCTGCATCACCAACACCGGGCGCATGAAGATCCGAGGCGACATCCGGCTGCAGTCGGATCTGTTTATCTCGTACAATCCGACGAACCTGCTGTCCAAGCCGGATACTGCCGTCTACCTGACCGGCAACATCTCGGAGGACGGGACGCGGCGCGGTCTGATCGTCTCTAACGCGGTTCCTGGAAACCAGGTTTCGCTCTTCGGCGAGAACACGTTCTCTGGCAACATCGACGTGCAGCAGGGCATTTTGCGGGCGCAGGCCTATACGCGCTTGGGCGGCGCGGGGCGTCAGTTCGGTCATGACAACACGCTCGTCGCCACGAACGCGAACAGCCAGATCGACCTCGGCGGTTTCACATTCGGCGCCGACCAGCGTCTACGCCTTTCCGGCTGCGGGGTGGGCGGGCTCGGCGTTCTGGCGGCCAGCCAGCAGTCGCCGTGCTACACCTCGGTCTGGTCCGGCCCCATCACCCTGCTGGGGGACAGCGCCGTAGGCATGGGGTATATGTCGAGTTATCCGCGCAAGATAGGGAGCGCGATCGCCCTCACGGGTCTGATCGACGATCAGGGCGCCGGGTTTAAGCTGATCAAAAACTCGCTGAACACGCTTTTCTTGCGTGGCACCAACACCTACAGCGGCGGCACGATCGTCTCGAACGGCTATCTGAGCGCGACCAGCAAAGGAAACCTCGGCACCGGCCCGCTGGTGCTTGCGGGCGGCGCCTTCCTCTTTGAGACGCCGTGGGATATCACATCGGCAAGTGTTGTGCTGACCAATGCGCCGGGGAAGAATGTCCTGTTGAGGACGGCGGATCAGAATGTGACCTTCAACGGCGTGCTGGGACCCTTTGCCTGCAGCGTCTTAAAGTCGGGACTCGGCACGCTGACGCTGACCCGCACGGGACAGCATCAGAATTTTTACATCAACTCCGGCACGGTCAATCTGGACTATACGACATTTATCGAGCCGAAGCTGCCTTTCGCGTGGTATGTGAATCTCTATAACAACGCCCGCTTGAACATTATCGGCGGGTCGCAGCCGTTCACCAACACCGTCCACAGCGTCAATCCGATAGCCGGATGCGCGGGCGTGGTCAGTATCAGCGGCGCTGCGGGTACGCGCTTTAACCTAGAGGGTTCTGCCGCCTGTAGTGTTCCTGTGGGGTCAGCCCTCGATGTGCGTATCCAGGCCGGAACCGCGCTGGATATGACTCGGGCGAATTTCGACAGTGCCTATATGCTGAACAGCCACATGACCTATGGCGGAGCGGCGTTTGTTACTAAAGTGTCGGCGGGCGACGGCACAGTGATTCCCTTCAGCGCGGCTCTGACGAATTGGGATAATGTGACGCCTCGCCATATGGACGTCACGGCGCTCACGCCCTCGACGGTGCCGGTTGACGCCAGAATCCGTACGCTGCGCTTCAACGACCCCTCCGCCGGACAACTGACCCTTCAGGGCGACACCGGCCTGACGAACGGCGCGATCCTGGTGACGGCGGCTATGGGCGCTACCCCTGTGCTGATCACGGGCGGAACCCTGACTTCCGCGCAAGGCAACGAACTGATCGTGCACCAGTACAACACTCAGGCGGTGCTGCGCATCAGTTCGATCCTGACCAACACCCCTGCGGGCGGTGCCCTCATCTTGACCAAAACGGGGCCGGGCACGCTGATTCTCTCGGATGTGCCGAACACCTTCTCGGGCTCGATCTATGTGCTGGGCGGTGTCTTGGAGGTTGAGAGCAAGCAGGCCTTGGGCGCTACCAACAGGCAGTATTACGTTTACAACGGCTCGACCTTGCGCCTGCGCGGCCAGCAAACACCTGGCTATAATGATAACAACACATACATGAACGTTAACGAGGCCGGCGGAATATTTGACGTTCCGGACGCAAGCGATCGCACCACAATCCTGGGGCGCCTGGGTATGCAGGCTCACGGCGTTTACACCAAGACTGGCAAAGGAGTGCTGGCCCTTGCCGGCAACTGGACCTTCACAGCGAATGAGACGTTCTTGGACGACCTCGCCAAAACGTTTGTGGTGCAAGAGGGAACGTTCGATCTCAGCGCGAATGGGGCGGGTCCGCGGATGATTACAGGCGAAGGTGTTGGAACTTTGATCGTCAAGAGCAACGCCGTATTGCGCGGATCAAATCTCCTTTCAGGCAACGGTGCCACCAACGGCGGAGGCAGTTCTGAGGACGAACAGGGTGGTTACCACATGCGTGTTGACGCGACTGGAGGCATTGTCGATCTAAACGGCGTATCCGTAAATATGGGTGTTGTCGGATCGGAGACATACTCGTGCGACTTCGTCTCCGGGTCGGGACGCCTGACGATCACCAACAGCTCCGGAACCGCGGCAACAGTCTCTTTCAACGGGGCGCATTTCAACAAATTCACCGGCGTTTTCGATGGCGCGAAGTACTACACCAGAAATGTTGGCGGCGGCGTTCCGAACGCCGAATTCACCGTGCCGGCCGGCGTCGCTGCCGACTTTGGCTTTGCGTCCTTCCCTTACACCTTGGCTTTTGGCCGTCTGACCGGTGCCGGCTCGTTCGGCGGCAAATGCCCTGACAATCAGGCGCAGCCACCCACGCTGGTCGGGCGCGACGTGAATGAGACGTTCGAGTACTCCGGCTATCTGTGGGGCACGTACAACGGTATCGGCAACAGCGCCTTCCCGTTCCGGTACACCAAGGTTGGATCGAACACCTGGCGCATCTCGGGCACGACCAACGCGATGATCAGCGATGTCACGATCCGCAACGGCACGGTCCTGGTCGGCGCGAACTCGCCGGGGAACGGCGCGGTCGGTGCGCTGGGCACGGCGAGAGTCCTGCTGGGCGACGCTTCTACGGCGGCGAGCAACAATCTGGCGCTGCTGACGGACGGGCCTTACACGGTCGGCAACGCGATGGTGATCTCCAACGCCAACCCCTACGGGACAATGACGCTGGGCGGGAACCAGACCGCTGGCGCGTCCTTGTTCACCAACGCCTTGGCGCTGACGCGCAACGTCAACCTGACCTCCGCCAACACGGATTCGCCGAACGGGGTGACCTTCTCTGGCAAGCTGACCGGACCGGGCGGGATCACCAAGACCGGTATCGGAACGGTTTACCTGACGGGCGTCGTCAGCAACACCGGCCCCACTGTGGTGCAGCAGGGCAACCTCGTCGTGCAGGGCAACGTGACGCTCACCAACGCGCTGACGGTGACGGCCGGCACGACCGGCTTGGGGACGCTCGTTGTGAACGGGAACCTGACGCTGGGAACGGGAGCTCAGCTCACGCTGTCGGTGTCCGGGACGCTGGACCGCAGCCAGATCTACACGCTTGTGACCTGTACAGGCACTTGGACAAATACTTTCCCGCCGGTCACGGGTCTGCCCGCGAACTGGCACGTGGGCATCCGCTCGGGCAGCCTGGTGCTGTACTACGCGGTGCCGGGCACGGTCATGTCAGTCTGGTAATCCCGTTGCCTGGGGCTCCGTGAGCACTCGAGAGAGTGTTTATTGAACGAGTAAGATTACGATTACGATTACGAAGGGCGCCTGTCCCTCGTAATCTTAATCGTAATCCTAATCCTGATCGTAATCCGTCCGAAGGTGCTGAGTTGATCGGTGAGTCGTAAGAGGAATCCTAATATGAAAATGAACGCGAGGCAAATGTTGATAGCCGTTTGCGCGGCAGCGCTGCTGGCGACCGGTAAGGCGCTGGCGACGGACGGGTCGGTGGTCGTCAATAACGCGGTCTATAACAGCTCCAATGGGTGGGCAAATGGCATCATCGCCGGGGACGCCGGGTCAACCATGACCCTCGCAAAAGGGGTGGCCGCGTTTAATGTAAACACGAACGTCGTCCTGGGGACGATCCAACTGGCGAAAGACAATGTGCAATCGGACATAGCCATCAATTTAAGTAACGTAGCCAACCTTGATGAAGGTGACTTGCAAGATCAAACGAACGTTTTCAGGCTGCGAGTTTATTGAGTTCCT
>CAYSXF010000531.1:0-4210 GCA_964434815.1 uncultured Lentisphaeraceae bacterium | reverse complement strand
AAGCGGTGACCTATTACGGTGCGAAGTTCGGCAGTCACGCAGTGGGCACAGGCGCATACCGGCTCGACTGCTGGCGCCGCAACCACGACATGGTGTTTGCGCGAGATCCGGATTGGCGCGGCTGGCGTGCGGGGCCGGCAGCGGTGAAGCCGGGCGATGCCGCGGTGCCGTTCGACCGCGTCGAGTACCGCGTGATCGACGACGTCTCCACCCAGTGGCTGTGTTTTCTGGCGGGCGAGCTGGATTTTCTTGGCGAGGTCGCCCGCGACAACTGGGACGTTGTGATCGACGGCGCTGGCGGGCTGGCGGAGCCATTGCGCCAGCGAGGCGTCACGCTGTCTGTCATTCCGACTCTGGAGGTGGCTTACGTTGGCTTGAACATGGACGACCCGGTGCTGGGGCCTAACCGGGCGTTGCGGCAGGCGCTGAACTGCGCGTTCGACTGTGCGGCTTGGGAGCGCTTCTACAACCACCGCGCAATCCGTTGCGACGGCCCGGTGCCGCCCGGCACAGAGGGGCGGCTCAGCTCGCCGTTCGCATATGCATTCAACCTGGAAAAATCCAAAGCGCTGCTGCGCGACGCTGGGTATCCGGACGGGGTAGACCCCAAGACGGGCAAGCGCCTGGAGCTGACGCTGGATTTGGGGCACACGTCGCAGGACATGCGAGAGTCGAGCGAACTCATCGGTTCTTTTCTTGATCGCGTGGGTATCGCGCTGAAGCCTCAGTACTACAACTGGCCGACGTTCCTGCGGCGCGTGGCGAACCGCCAGAGCCAGATGTTCCGCATCGGCTGGACAGGGGATTATCCTGACGCGCAGAACTTCATGCAGCTTTTTTACGGCAAGAACGTATCACCCGGGCCGAACCGCGTGAACTATGCCAGTCCTGCGTTCGACCGCGTTTATGAGGCTGCATGCGCGACAACGGATGAAGCAGAGAGGAACCGCTGCTGGGCTCGGGCGCAGGAGTTGGTTCGCGAGGATTGTCCGTGGATTTTCCTGCACTTCCAGAAGGCGTACAGCTTGTGCAATGCGCGCGTGCTGAACTTCCGGCCTTCGGATTTTCCCTTTGGCACTGAAAAGTACCTGCGGACGAAACTGCGGGAACAGGAAGCAAAATGACACATCGTAAAATTGGGTTAGCAGCGGTTATTCTGTCGAGCTTGCTCGGAGCGGACATGTTTGCGGCAGAGACGGGGCGTCCAGAAACGCGGTGGCGCGGCTTCAACCTTCTCGGCATGTTTCAAAACCATGGGCAGACGGGAGCGTTCGCGGAGGATGATTTCAGGTTGATCAGCGAGTTGGGCTTCAACTTCGTGCGTCTGCCCATGGACTACCGGTGCTGGATCAAGGACAAGGACTGGGAGCAGATCGACGAGACCAAACTCGCGCCTGTGAACCAGGCGGTGGCGTTTGGCAAAAAGTACAAGATCCACGTGCAGCTCTGCTTTCACCGTGCGCCGGGCTACACGGTGGCAAAACCACCGGAGACTCGTAATCTGTTCGCGGATGAAGACGCTTTGCGCGTGTGCTGCAAGCACTGGGCTTTCTTTGCCCGGCGCTACAAGGGTATCCCATCGGAGGAGCTGAGCTTCGATCTGTTCAACGAGCCGGGCGAGGTGACTGAGGCCGAATACGAAAAGGTGGCGACCGCACTAGTCGGCGCGATCCGGGCCGAGGATCCGGGGCGCTTCATCGTGGCGGACGGAATCGCGTGGGGCTGCCGGCCGGCGCAGTCGCTTTTCAAATTGGGAATCGGCCAGGCGATGCGCGGCTACCGGCCGATGTCCATCTCGCACTATATGGCGAGCTGGGTCGGCACGCCGCCCACCGACGACCCGCTGTGGCCGCCGCCGATTGCTGTGAGCCCCCTGTACGGTTCCGGCAAGGCGCCGCTGAACGTGCCGCTCGTGATTGAGGATGTGCCGGCGGGACGGCTGACGCTGCGCCCGGGCGTGGTTTCCGGCAAGGTGCGTTTCCGCATTGAGGCGGATGGCCGCGTCGTGTCTGAGCATGAACTGTCCGCGGGCCAAGGCGCGGGGTGGACAAACGTGGTGGTCAAGAAAGAGTGGAAGATCACGCAGGCGAAATGTCTCTCAACGCTGACCTCTGAGTTGCCGCAGGGTGCGAAGCGCCTCCTGATCAGCATCGCGTCGGGTGACTGGGCAGAACTCTCTTCGCTGACCCTCACATCCTCGAACGGCAAGACGGCGATGATGGGCTTTGAGCACACCTGGGGACGGACCAATTGCGTCATGCGCTTCGCGGGCTTCGACGCCATTCCCGCGTTTCAGTCTGCCGATGGCGCGGTCAGCGGATCAGGCTACCTGCAAAAAGAGTCGCTAGGCCCGTGGCAACCGGCTTTCGACGCGGGCGTGTTCGTGATGGTGGGCGAGTTCGGCGCGTTCAACCATACGCCGCATGGGATCACGCTGGCATGGATGGAGGACAACCTGAAACTCTGGAAGGCGAACCATCTCGGCTGGGCGCTCTGGAATTTCACGGGGCCATTCGGCATTCTCGACAGCGGCCGCAAAGACGTGGTTTATGAGAATTTTTACGGGCATAAGCTCGACCGCAAGATGCTCGACCTGCTGCAGAAATACTGACCCTCTGCCCGGGGTTACGGCGTGACGGTTCATCCATTTTTTGGCATACTTCTTTTTTTTTGGCGCATAAGGGGATATCCTATGGAGCAGAAGACACCTCGCCGACGGAACCGCGACCGCAGGGTTGAAATGAATGTGGAAGGGCTGAAGGACGACTACGCGTGGCACCTCCGCTACACGCTAGCCAAAGCGCACGACACCTCGACCCCGCGCGACCAATACACGGCGTTCGCTCACTGCGTGCGCGACAGGATGGTCGAACGCTGGATCGAAACGCAAGCCACGCACCACGACCAGAATGTCAAACGGATCTACTACCTATCCCTCGAATTCCTGATCGGGCGGTTGCTGGGCAACAATGTGATCAACCTCAAGATGGATCCAATCTGTCAGGAGGCGCTTGCCGAATCGGGGATCGACTGGAACTCGCTTCGCGACTTCGAGGTCGACGCAGGTCTGGGGAACGGTGGTCTCGGACGCCTTGCGGCCTGTTTCCTCGATTCCATGTCCACACTTGATTTGCCTGGCATCGGGTATGGGTTGCGCTACGACTATGGCATTTTCAAGCAGCGCATTGTCGACGGGCAGCAAGTCGAAGAGCCGGACCATTGGCTGAAAGACGGCTATCCGTGGGAGATCGTGCGGCCTGAGTATACCCAGGTCGTGCACTTCGGCGGGCGAGTGGACTGCATCACCAACGGTCGCGTCGAGTGGCGCTGGGTGGAGACTGAGCAGGTTCTTGGACTTCCATATGATCTCCCCATTGTCGGATATAGCGACTCAGTCAACACGCTGCGGCTGTGGTCGGCTAAGGCAGACGACGAGTTTCACCTTGAGGATTTCAACAAGGGGTCCTATGTCGAGGCGGTTGAAAATAAGGTTCTCGCCGAAAACCTGACCAAAGTGCTGTACCCGAACGACAATGTGCTGGCCGGAAAAGAACTTCGCTTGCGGCAGCAATACTTTTTCGTGTCATGCTCTCTGCAAGACATCCTGCGGCGTTTCCGCTCGAACAACAGCGATTGGACGCGGCTGCCTGAGAAAGTGTTTATCCAGTTGAATGAGACGCACCCCGCGCTGATCATTCCTGAAATGATGCGGCTGCTGGTGGATCGCGAAGGGGTCGACTGGAGCACAGCGTGGTCGATCACGCGCGCATGCACGGGTTACACGAACCACACGATTCTCCCGGAGGCTCTGGAGAAGTGGAGCGTGCCGCTCATGGAGCGCCTGCTGCCGCGCCACATGCAGATCATCTACGAGATCAACGGGCGTTTTCTCAAGCAGGTGGCTTCGATGTGGCCGGGCGACGTCGAACGCCTCGCACGCATGAGCATCATCGACGAGCACGGAGACCGGTCCGTTCGCATGTCCAATCTGGCGATCATCGGCACAAGCGCTGTGAACGGCGTGGCGCAGTTGCACACCGAGATCCTCAAGCAGTCGCTGTTCAAAGACTTCTATGAGCTTTACCCGTCGCATTTCTCAAACAAGACCAACGGCATCACGCAGCGCCGCTGGCTGCTCAAGGCCAACCCAAGGCTGGCGGCTTTGATCACCGAGGCGATCGGCTCCGAATGGATTATGGATCTTGACGGA
>CAYSXF010000530.1:0-4214 GCA_964434815.1 uncultured Lentisphaeraceae bacterium | reverse complement strand
CCAATGACCAATGACTATTGTCTACTGAGCATCAATTCGCGCGCTGGAGCGGAGCCGCTTCCGGCTCCGGCCATACCTCCGATTCTGCCTCGAATCGCCGAAAGGAATCTCATCATGAAAGTAACATCGGCCTATCTGCTTCTGCTCGGTTTTGCTCTCGGCGCCACGCTTTCCGTGCGCGCCGAAACCGAGGTCTACGACATCGATCCGGTCCACTCCTGGGTGGGGTTCAGCATCCGACACATATTCACTCAAGTGCCCGGCTACTTCAGCAAGGTCAAAGGCTCGTTTACCGTGGACCGCAGCGACCTTGAGAAAAGCGTAGCCGAAAGTGTCATCGATGTGACCAGCATCACGACTACGTCGGCGCAGCGCGACGAGCACTTGCGCTCCGCATCCTTTTTCGACGCAGCCAAATACCCCACCATGACATTTAAGAGCAAGTCATGGAAGAAATCAGGAGAAGACACCTTCGCCGTGACGGGCGACCTCACGATCCGTGATGTGACGAAAGAGGTCGTGCTCAAAGTCAAGTCGCTCGGCTTCGGGCCGGGCATGCAGGGCGCTGTTGTGTCCGGCTGGGAACTTTCAACCATAATCGACCGCCGCGATTACGGCATCACCACCGGCCAAGGCCCGATCGGCAACGAGGTGGCCATCGCGATCAACATCGAGGCCGATTTGCGGAAACCGGTGACGACGGCCAAGTGAACGCGGCACCCGCCGTTGCGGAACAAGTGGGAATATTCCCCATAGCTTTGGCTTGCTCCGATTCTCATAATTTCCGA
The DNA here is from genome assembly GCA_964434815.1 of uncultured Lentisphaeraceae bacterium. GTDB lineage: Bacteria > Verrucomicrobiota > Kiritimatiellia > RFP12 > UBA1067 > CAYSXF01. The sequence continues at coordinate 3,426 of CAYSXF010000530.1, read as the reverse complement.
CAACTGAGAAAACGGATAAGGAGTACGTCATGCCGCCTCGAATACATGGGAATGCTGAGACGGTTATTCCTGTCTGCCTGATGTTGCGCGACCGGCGCAGCCTAGTGGCGGGCGGAGGGCGTGTGGCCGTTCATAAAGTACGCTTGCTGCTCGACGGCTGCGCCGATGTCACCGTGGTCAGCCCCTCTGTTTCCGACGAGATCGCTCAGTGGGCCCAAGAAGGGCGCGTGCGCCATGTTTCCCGCGAGTACATGGAATCCGATCTCGACGGCATGTTCCTTGTGTTTGCAGTCACGGACAACCAGACGGTCAACCTCCAGGTTATCGAGCACTGCCGCGAGCGCGGCATCCTGTGTTGCGCGGCGGACGGCAACTGGACGTCCGGCGATTTCGTGACCCCCGCCGTGTTTCGCCAGGACGGGCTGACGGTGGCCGTCTCGACAGGCGGCCAGTCGTGCCGGCGGTCCCGGATGATGAAGGACAACCTCTCCCGCCATGTGTCGCTGATGCAGACCGCCGATCTGCTGGTGATGGGAACGAGCCATCAGCAGCTCCAAGTCAGCGAGCGCGAGCCGTTCCACCTGATCGGCCAGCGTCTCGAACAGGCGGGGCAGATGCTGTCCCAAGTGTGGGGCATCCACGAGTTTATCCTGCTGAACACCTGCAACCGCGTCGAGGTGCATGCGGTGGTCAGCCGCCAAGCCGATGTCGTCCCCCTGCTAGCCCGCATTCTGAGGCTTGACCGACTGGAGTCCCAGCGTTACTACATCAAACGCGGGATTGAGGCGTTCGAACATGTGGCGGTGCTCACGGCGGGCATGCTCTCCCAGACGCCGGGCGAGAACCACATTGTGGCGCAGGTCAAGGAGGCGCTGGCGCACGGCGTTCAGGCGGGCTGGGCTCGCGGCATGATGCAGGAATGGGTCGCCGCGGCGCTGCACGTGTCCAAAGACATCCGGAACGTGGCCACCCCGCTGCTTCGAACCTCCGAGATCGAAGATGTCTGTCTGGACTACGTGCGGGCGGAGCATCCGGAACTCGAGGACGGCGGAATCCTCGTGCTCGGAAGCGGCATGATCGGGCTAGGAATCGCGCGCAGGCTGGCGGAACGCGGGCGGCGCGTAGATCTGTGTTACCACATGCACCGGCCGGAACTGCGCGACGCGTGGAAAAACAACATCCGCCTCTTCACCTTCGACGACCTGCGCGACCGGCTCGCGAAAGCCGATCTGGTCATCTGCGCGACAGACAGCCCCCACTACGTCGTGATGGCGGAGCACGCGCCGTGCTTCGGCCCCACGCGGCCGATCCTGATCTGCGATCTCACGATGCCGCGCAACGTGGATCCGGCACTGAGTGGCCTGCGCGCGTGTCTGAAAGTCGCCGACCTTGAGGATCTGAAACATTGGTACCGGCGCGAAATGGCGGATCTTGGCAAAATTTTCGAACTCAGCGTGAGGACGGTGAGCGATCACATGGATTTGTACGAGCGTCTGATTTGGAACCTCGGAGGCAGCGAAGCATCGGCCGGAGGCTGGAAACCCGCCACGCCTGCGGCATCAGGGCACGCCAGCGCGATGATGACCGCAGGTGCGGAGCATGACTCGCGCGGCACTGTCATTCCGGGCGTACAGTTGGAGACAGCGGAGACACACAGGAGCGGCGGGGCCAGGTGACAGAAGGAGGCGAGCCATGAGCACACAACACGCGAGCAGTCGGTTTTCCCGTTTTAGGAACACCCCGTGGCGCAACAGCCAGCGGACGCTGTTGATGGCTTTTTGCCTCGGTGCCTTCAGCCTCCACGGCCAGACCAACTGGACCGTGGTGGGCTGGAACAATCTCGGCATGCACTGCATGGACGCCGATTTCTCCGTCTTCTGCATCCTGCCTCCCTACAACGTGGTGAACGCCCAGGCGGTGAACGCTCCCGGAACCCTCGTGGGCGGAGACGGCGGGGTCTCGATCACCTATCAGGCGGTCGCCGACCCCAGCGGCTCCATCAACACGACGTCGGTCGGCAAGAACAACTTCTGGGAGTATGTCCTGCCCCTGTTCTGGCTCTCTCTGCCGCCGGATGTGGGCTTGCCTGTGCCCGGCCCCAACAGCTTCGCCATGCCTGGCGTGAACAACACCCCGCAGGCTATGGCCTATGACGCGACGGCCGCGTGGTTCGGCGCGTTCGGCATCCCGATCACGCCCTACGACGACGCCGGCAACATCAACCGCTATCCGATGATGCGTCTGGTGGCAAAGAGCGGCTCCACGACCGTCGCACAGACGGATATCGTGCTGCCGAACGCCGAGGAGATGAACTGCCGGGCCTGCCACGGCTCAGGCTCGGGCCTCGCCGCGCAACCCGCCGACGGCTGGGTGAACCTCGCCGACAAAGAGCGCGACTACCGCCTCAACATTCTGCGCCTGCACGACGACCGTCAGTTGGGGACGCCCCTTTTCACGACCGCTCTCGTCGGCAGCAAGTACAATCCGGCGGGCTTGTATACCACGGTCGTGGCGGACGGCAATCCGATCCTGTGCGCGAGCTGCCACCATTCGGAGGCCCTGCCGGGGAGCGGATACGCCGGCGTCCCCCCACTGACTGAATCCATTCATTCGCAGCACGCGTCTGCCATCGACCCGGCCAACGGGCTGCTGCTCGATGCCGAAGCGAACCGCACGAGCTGCTATTACTGTCACCCCGGACAGGCCACCCGCTGCCTGCGCGGCGTGATGGGCACGTCGGTCGCCGCGAACGGCAGCTTAGCCATGGAATGCCAGAGCTGCCATGGCGGCATGACCCTGATCGGCGCGGCAACGCGCACGGGCTGGCTGAACGAGCCGAACTGCCAGGCCTGCCACTCGGGCGACGCGACGGCCAACGCGGGCCAGATCCGCTACACGTCGGTCTTCCAGACGCCCAACGTCATGCGCGTGTCGGCCAACCAGCGCTTCGCCACAACGCCCAATGCGCCGGTGGCCGGATCGTCGCTGTTCCGATACTCACGCGGCCACGGCGGGCTGTACTGCTCGGCCTGCCACGGCTCGACGCACGCCGAGTTCCCCAGCATCGACGTGAACGATAACATCACGAGTCTCCAGCATCAGGGCTATGTCGGCGTGCTGGCCGAGTGCCAGGCCTGCCACGGCGCGACGCAGCCCAGCACCGTCACCGGCGGGCCGCACGGCCTGCACCCGATGGGCCAGACCTGGGTCAGCCGCCATCAGAACAACGCGGGCGCGACGTGCCAGGTCTGCCACGGCACGGATTACCGGGGCACGGTGTTGTCCCGCACACGCGGTGACCGCTCGCTCAGCGCCAGCGGCACGAAGACGTTCTGGCGCGGCTTCCAGATCGGCTGCTACGCCTGCCACAACGGCCCAGGCCTGTCTCTTATACACATCTCCGAGCCCACGAGACAGGCAGAAATC
>CAYSXF010000529.1:0-4215 GCA_964434815.1 uncultured Lentisphaeraceae bacterium | reverse complement strand
AGATTTCTGCCTGTCTCGTGGGCTCGGAGATGTGTATAAGAGACAGGCTGCGCGCTTCGAACGACGCGCGGCCCTGCACGACCTTGAGCACGGTCGCGCCCATGCCGATAAAGACCACCAGCAGCAGGAAGAGGTAGAGGCCGCCCGTCACGAAGCGTCCGGCGTCGAACGCGCCGTTGAGGATCGAGAACTCGCTGATGAACGGGCCGAAAGGAGGCGATCCGGTGATGGCCAGGAAGCCGGCAAGGAAGAGGGTGCCGGAGAGCGGCAGCCGGCGCATCGCACCGCATACCTGCTCGGTGTTCTTGCTGCCGTAGGCGCGGTGGATGTTGCCAGCGGAAAGGAAGAGCACGCCTTTGGCCAGGCCGTTGGTGACGATGTGGAGCAGCGTGCCGAAGAGCGCCGGCGCGCCGATGCCGAGGCCCAGCACGAGGATGCCCATGTGCTCGACGCTGGAGTAGGCGAGCATGCGCTTGAAGTCGCGCTGGCCGACCATGAAGAGGCTGGCCACGGCCATGGAGAGGATGCCCATGAAGATCAGCAGCCGCGAGACGTAGGCGCCTTCGCCTGCCGCCAGGCAGATGTGGTAGGTGCGCAGAAGCGCGAGGAAGGCGCAGTTGGTTACGCCGCCCGCGAGCATGGCGCCGACCACGCCAGGCGCTTCGCCGTACGCGTCGGGCTTCCACGAGTGCATCGGCGCCAGTCCCATCTTGGTGCCATAGCCCACGAGCAGCAGGACGAACGCCGCGTGGAGCCAGGGCTTGGAAAGCTTCGGCGCGTGCTCGAGGATGCTTTCGAGATTGAGGGTTGCTTCTAGGCCCGTATGCAGCGAGGCGTACGCCAGGAAGAAAGTGCCCAGCAGGGCTAGGGCGATGCCGACCGAGCCGACCAGCAGGTATTTCCAGGTGGCTTCGATGCTGCGCTGCGTGTGGTTGAAGAAGATCAGCGGCGCGGTCACGAGGGTGGTGCCTTCGATCGCCACCCACATCAGGCCGAGGTGGTGCGCCCACGTGACCAGGCTCATGATGCCAAGAAAGGCCAAGAGGCAGGCGCAGAACACGCGGTTGGGGCGCTCCTCGCGGTGGCGGAGATAGCCCACAGCGTAGAACGAGCAGAAGAAGAAAAGCGTGCTGACCATGAGGAGCACGAGCTTGCCGAGCGGGTCGAGCACCAGCCAAGCCGCGCTCACCGTCAGGTCCGGGTGTGTCAGCGTCCACACGGTCAGCGCGAGGTGCACGGTGCCGGTCACCGGCAGAGCCCAGGGCCGCAGGTGGTTGGAAGGGATCGCCGCGCAGAGGGCGGCCATCAGGATCGGAAAGAATATAAGTGCGAACGCCATGGGCTACTCCTTCAGCGAAACCAGCCGGCGCGTGTCCATCGATGAGAACGCCTGGTTGATCTGGTTGACGATGATGCAAATCACGAAAATACCGACGAACAAGTCCAGCAGCACGCCCATCTCGACGACGAGCGGCATGGCCTCGACCAGCAGCATGCCGAAAATGAAAATGCCGTTTTCCAGCACGAGATAGCCCACGACTTGGGTGAGGGCCTTGAAGCGGGTGGTCAGCAGGATGAAGCCGGCGAGCACGGTCGCAATGGCCGTGGGAACGAGCAGCGCGCCGGTGTGCTGGTTGGCCAGGGGAAGCTGATCCGCGAACAGCAGCGCGAAGACCGTACCCAGCGCGCCGAGGATCACGGAGGGCTGCAGGCCGATCAGCGGCTCCACCTCGCGCTTGATTTTGACGTCGCGCAGCGCGTGGATCATCATGCCGGGAATGACGATCCCTTTCAACGCGATCGTGGGCACCACGGTCAGAGCGGTGAGGTAGGAGAGGTGGTCGTGCAACAGGATCGGCAGGAGCCCCAGCAGCGCGCCCTGTGCGGCCACGGTGCGGATGACCGAGACGATGCGGCTGGTGCCGAGCGCGAAGAGGTTGAGCATCAGAACGATGACGAGCAGGGTGTTGAGTAAATTGGTCATAAGATTACCTTATCAGCAGAATGAATCCGAAGCCGCAGAAAAGCAGGGCGCCGACGAGCAGGTAGGGCACGTGCCGCATCTGGAGGCGCGCCATCACGGATTCCACGATGCCGATGATCGCCGCCAATCCCAGGATTTCGACGATGTACAGCGGCCAGTCCAGCCAGGCTTTTCCGAACGCGAACGGCGCGATCACGTGGAGCAGCACGGTGCCCAGCACGAGCAGCTTGACGGACGCGCCATAGAGGATCACGCTGAGCAGCGGCCCGCTGTGGTCGAGCACCATGGCTTCGTGGATCATCGTCAGCTCCAAGTGCGTGGTCGGGTCGTCCACGGGGATGCGGCAGGTCTCGGCGAGCAGCACGATGAAAAGGCCGATCGAGATCAGGACGAGCGGCGCGTCGATCCCCGTGGCGAAGGCGCTTGAGGTGCCGTGCAGCATGGAGGTCAGCGTCAGCGAGCCCGAGATTTTAGCCAGAACCATGAGCGCGAAAAAGAGCGCCGGCTCGGAGAGGCAGGCGAAGGTCACCTCGCGCGCCGAGCCCATGCCCTCGAAGGCCGAGCCGGTGTCGAGAGCCGCCGTGGTGGTGAAGAAGCGCGCCAAGCCAAAAAGGTAGGCGAACAGAATCAGGTCTCCCGTGAACGCGATCGGCGCATTGAACCCGCCGATCGGAATCAGCAGGCCGGCCAAGAGCACGGTCGCCAGCGTGACAACCGGCCCGGCCTGAAAGACCCACGTCGTGGTCGTGCTCAGCACCAGGCCCCGGCGCATCAGCTTGGCGAGATCGTAATACGGCTGGAGCAAGGGCGCGCCGACGCGGCCGCCGAACCACGCCTTCGTTTTGGTGATCACGCCCAGCAAGAGCGGCGGCAGAAGCAGCAGCACCGCAATATGGATGATGGTATCGATCATTATTAGTTACTCCCCATGTTGCCCCAGACGAGCAGCACGATCATCACGATCAGGATATACAGCACGTAGACATGCGTCTGGCCTTGCTGCAGGACGCGCAGCCGCGGCAGATAGCGTGCGGTCATACGGAACAACGGGATCACCAACCGGTCGAGCACGGTGTCCGGCACGAGGCTCTTGAAAGCGGAGGAGCGCGGGAAGTGGCCGCGCAGCGCGGTCCGGCAGTTCTTCGGCCACAGCAAGAACGAGGTCAGGCTGACGAGCGAGTCGCCGAGCGATGATCCGGTGTACTGCATGCGGCCGGTCGGCCGGGCGTACCCGCAGTCCCAGGTGAGACCCGGGCAGACGGTCTGCGTCCGCAAGGCCAGCTTCAGGATCAGCGCCAGCGCCCCGATAAAGCCTGCGAGCGCGACTCCTGCCACGGTGAGGCGGCTCAGCGGCACGGTCGCCGCGAGGGTTGCCGTGCCGGCTTGTAAGGACCAGGTGTGGACAGCCGCTTCGAGCAGCGGAGCGGCGGCCAGTGGGAAAAGGCCGATGCCGGCGCAGCCGCAGGCGAGGGCTGCCATAGGGCCGAGCAGGGACGCGCCAGGTTCGTGCGCGTGAGCAGAGGCTTCGCTGCGCGGCGCGCCGAGGAAGACAGCGCCCAGCACCTTAACAAAGCACGCCACGGCCAGCGCGCCGGTCGTGGCCAGCGCCACCGCCGCCAGCGCCGCCGCGGGGAGTCCCTTTGCAGCGCCGAGTCCCAGCGTGCGGAACAGCCCGACGTAGAGCAGCCACTCGCTGGCGAAGCCGTTCAGGGGCGGCAGCGCGCAGATCGCGACCGCGCCCACGGCGAAGAGCGCCATCACCCGCGGCAGCCGCTTGGCGAGGCCGCCCATGAGGTCGATCTCCCGCGTGTGTGTGGCGTGGATCACCGCGCCCGCGTTGAAGAAGAGGAGCGATTTGAACAGGCTGTGGTTCCAGACGTGCAGCAGCGCCCCTCCCAGCCCCAGCAGCACCCAGTCGGCATGCCCCAGGAAACGGCCCAGCAGCGCCAGTCCCAGTCCCATCGAGATGATGCCGATGTTCTCGATGCTGCTGTACGCCAGCAGCCGCTTCAGGTCGCGCTGGCCGATGGCGAACGCGATGCCCGCCACGCTGGTGAACGCGCCGACGGCGAGAACGAGCGAACCCCACCAAAGCTCGGTCGCGGGCAACAGCGAGGTCATCCGGACGATGCCGTACACGCCCATCTTGAGCATCACGCCGGACATCACCGCCGAGACGTGGCTGGGCGCGTTGGCGTGCGCGCCGGGCAGCCAGACGTGCAGCGGCATGA
>CAYSXF010000528.1:0-4217 GCA_964434815.1 uncultured Lentisphaeraceae bacterium | reverse complement strand
GAACAACATTTGCAGCGTGGGCATGAGCAAGCCGGTGCGCGAGAGTTCGGCCCGCGTCTCGGGACGGAGCGCGGCGAGGGCGGCGAACGCGGCCTCTACGAAAGGCTGCTCGGCGCTGTTCGCTCCGGCCACCGCGAAACAGGTGGGCGTGTTTGCTGGGAAAAGGTCGCCGGTGCCAGGATCATAGTCGCTATACGCCGGATAAAAGAAAAGTTGGTTGCCCAGCAGGAGGGCCGACTGGAGGGCGGTCTGGCGCGGGTCACCGCAGACGGCGCGCGGCTGGCTGCGCCAGTACGGCGAGTTCATGTAACCCATGGAGGAGTGGCCGATGACGGGCAGCAGCATGTTGCTGTTCTCGACGACGAACAAGCTGTTCGGCAGCCCGATGTTCAGTTTGCGGTCAATCATTTCTTGCGAATAACCGAGCCGCAGCAAGCCAGGGAAACGGGTGATGTCCAGAGGCATCGTGTTGTTATCGCGGTTGGCGTAGAGCAGGCCTTGGTTTCCAGCGGAGGTTCTTTCCTGTTGCCACTGGCGGATCGTCTGTGCCTCGGGACCTTTGTAGTCTGCGGACGGCCGGTTCGTGTACGCGCCGACAAAAACTTGGAAAAGCCCCATCTGGAAACTCCAAAGCGTGTTGGAGGAGTTCTGCATGACGGTCTGCGTGTTGTCGGGCGGCAGAGCGACAATCGTGTTTGACGGAGGGACGGACTTTTCGCGTCGGGCCTTCATGCGGGCGAGCCTCTGCTTGAATCCTTCGGAGTCGCGCAGGGAAGCGAGATCCGGATCGAGAACCACATGCTCGGTGTCGAGAAAGCCGCTGTCGATGGCGCGATCGAGCGCGGCCAGCGCCTCTTGCGGTTTGCCACGCAGGGCGAGTGCGCAGGCTAGGTTGTAAGACCAGAGTTCGTCGGCCGTGCCGAGTTCGACGCCTTCGCGGCTGGCGTCCTCCATCGCGGCATATTCATGCTGAGCGTGCGCGGCGTCCATGATGGCCAGCAGCTGCATGTGGCGGAGGCTCCTGCTCGGCATGTCAAAAACATTGGCGGCGCCGAAACAGGTCGCGACGGCAGCGAGCAGGCAGAAGATAAGTCGGAAGCGTTTCATAAGAGAGAGGGGATGCAAGAAGCAATGTGCGAAGTGACGGTTTCGGCTGTGACACCGCAAAGTTTGATGCGCTTGAGCCGGGAGGTGTCACCGGTTAGAATTTCGACAGCGCGCTTCGGGATGCCGAACGTTTTCGCGAAAAGCGCGGTAAGCTCGGCATTCGCTTTGCCGTCCACGGGCGGAGCTTGGATCCTGACGCGCAACCAGTCGGGGTCGGCCCCGACGATCTCCGATATTTTAGCGCGCGGAGTGGCCTTGACCGTCAGCACGCAACCATCACCTGTGGGACGAAGCCAGTTCATTAGAATAGGGGTGAGTTGATCAGGTTTGATATTCCGAGACAGATGCCCCGGTACACCATGTCCACGACGAAGAAAAAGATGAGCGGTGTGAAGTCGAACCCCACGCCGGTTGCAATTCGGTTGCGCGCGAAACGCCCCAACAGGAGTTCAACGCCCTCATTGCAGATGATCACCGCGTTCTGCGCCTGCAGAAGGGCGGCTCCGAGGTTGCCGATGATCAGGACGAACAGCGAACGGATCAGCAAGGCCAAGCCGTCGGCCATAGAGAGCGCCGCGAGCCAGCCGGTTTTGAGGAGCTGGGCAAAAAGAGGGTCCGACAGGAACGGAGATGCGGCGACCGTTTTCGTCTCTTGGCTGAGCGGATTCACGATGCTCAGGACGCCTGTGCGGGAGACCGCGAACGCCAGCGCCACATGTAAGGCGGCCAGGACAACAGGTTGTGCGAGAAAGGGCAAGCGCGAGAAGGGGCGGGCAAAGAAGTCGAGCGCCTCCGTGGCGCGGGTGACGCGGCGGGGCGGGGTGATGAGTTTCACCAGCAGATAGACGCACCAGAATTTGAGCAGGAACGCGGCGAAGTGAAACGCGCTGAACAGCAGCAGAGGCTCCCACTGATTCGCCGCCGCAGCAGGCGTGTAGCGGAAGTCCAGGCCGAACGTGAGCGTCCAGACGACATTCAAGCGCGCCATCAGGATCGTCTTGAACGCCACCGTGAAGAGGATAAGCAGTATGGCTGCCACCTGTTCCGGAAGATTGAGCACCGGTCGCAGGAAGGCGAGGACCGTGTCGGTCAGCCTGACCGTACCCGAGAGAAAGGGGTTAAAGTAGAATTCTTTTTCAGGCGCAGCCCAAAGGCGTATCCAGAAGAGCAGCAGCAGAATGTTGAAAGCGAAAGGCAGATATTCCATGGGTGTCCCGTTTGTGAATGCGGATAAGAATACGGGGAAAGCAGGGGTACTTCAAGGGGAAAGGTCGAATGTGTCAAAGTGCGTGAAGTGCAAGCACACTCCAATCTCAGTGAAAGGGCAACGGAGATCAGAAGAGCTGAAGACTGGAAGAGACAGCTTTTGGATGACCGGGCAATCGCGGGAGACGGGAGAGTATGTCATGCAGCGATGCTTTCGGGGAGAATGTCAGTGCCATACAGGTGCCGTCCGGCGCGGGGTTGACGAGCAGTTCGAAGACGCATTTTTTCTTCGCGGCGGCAGGCGCAAGTTCAAGCCGCCATGCATCTCCTTCGCGGCGCAAGGTGTGCGGCAGGCGCAGACCGCTCAGCCAGTCGCTTGCCATCTGCGCGGCCTCGCGCGGGGCGGCGGAGGTGGAGAGCTGCCATGTGGCTCGGGCGAACGTTCCGGGTGTGAATGCATGTTGCAAGGGGACTGCGCCAAACAGCGCGCGGGTGCCTGCCACAGCAGCGGTGACGGCGGCCGCGTCCCACGCCCGCAACGCCAATACGGTTTCGCCGGAGGGAATGACCAGACGCTCTTCGTTCTCGCCTGCAGAAAAAAGCGATTCTTTCGCATCGAGAAGAGTGTCGGACAATTCGGGATGGCGCGCGAGAATGGTCTGCATCAAGCGGGCTGAGACCCAAGCGGGCGAGTGTCCTGCGAAATCGTCGGGCAGCGTGGCTCTCAGATAAATGCGGGGCAGCCTGCGTTTGTCCGCCTCGATGCGGGCGACGTTTTCAATGACGGCTTGCGGCACCCGAGGTGTTCGCGGATGGCCGGTGACAGCGTCGCGCTCGGCGGCATCCGCGCAGGCGCCGCAGCCGTCGCAGGCCGTGCCGAGGCAATAGCCAGAGTCGATGAACTGGCGTGCTTCGTCCCATCGCTTTGCAAGAAACGCTTCGGAAACGGAGCGCGTGACAAACGGGAAGGTGTTTCTGGCATCGGCGTCCCGCACATGAGAATCACGGGCAAGTTGCCCGTGCCACAGGACCGGCTGGATAGCGTCTTGCAGTTGTTTTGCATCGTATTCGTGCCAGGGTCCGTGGCAAGTCAGTCCATTGCAGGCAAGCGCCACGACGGCCTCTGCATCGCCATGGCCGCAGGCCGCAAGCAGTTGCGTGCCGAGATAGTCGGGCCAGTCGAAGGCGAAGCGGCATTCGAGCTGGGCTCGGCGGCAGGCGGCTGCCACGCCATCCACGCAGAAGCGCCACTCCGCTTCGTCGAGGAACAGGCGGTCATACGCGAGCGGCGTGTTCGGCATGCGCACGAGGCGGCCGAAGCTCAGAACCACGCGCGTGCAGGCGTTGGGCTGACTGAGCCAGCCTTTGAGCCGCATGCAGAATTCGCCAAAGGCGGCGAGGTCTTCAGGCGCCTCGTGCGCGGTAAGGATAAAGAAGAGTTTCAGCTCGCGCACGCGGCGGTCCAGCAGGGCTTTAAGCGCAACCGCGATATCGGCATCCGAAAGGGATTTGGAAAGAAAGGCCCGCATGCGGGCGCTGATTCCTTCGATGCCCAGCGTGAAGGAGTTCTTGCCGGCGGCGCGTTCGAGGTCGATGATTTCCGGACAGGCGGCGATGCCGTCCGCGCGTTGGCTCTTGAAGGAAACCTTGTCGAAAAGACGGACGAACTGTTCGACCAAAGGCGCGAGGCCGCCATACGAATTCAGATTGAAAGCGTCCAATTCGGCCACTCGCGCGCCGCAGGTTATCTTCAGGTTTCTGGCTTGCGCCAAGATCGTTTCGACTGAGTATTCGCGGTAGGGTTTGCGCTCGTAGCCCTCAAAGCAAAAAGAGCAAAAGGCGGCGCATCCGGCACCTACGGAAATACGCACCTGTCTCTTATACACATCTCCGAGCCCACGAGA
>CAYSXF010000527.1:0-4223 GCA_964434815.1 uncultured Lentisphaeraceae bacterium | reverse complement strand
GTGCAGTGCGATGCGGTCGAGTTCCGTGCGTGCCACGAAACCGAGCGGCAGCACCAGCAGGCAGAGCGCGGTGCGCAGCCAAACTGCGAGCCGGCCAGTTCGCGCGGACTCCCGCTCGAAGTCCCGCTTAAGCACCTGCCCGTGCACCATGAACAAGAGCGTCGGAGCAAGGATCAGAAAGCCTGTGCCCATGACCAAAATCGCAAGGATCGAGAACGGCAGAAACGGCAGAAAGACCAAAAAGAAATAGCAGGTGAAAGGAAACAGCACGCGCCGCATCACGCGCACGGTCGCATCGGCCCACGGACTGCCCGTCTCCGGCATCATCAGCGCCGCGCCGTTCAGTAGCGTCAGCAGATAAGCCCAAGGATTTTGAAAATCCGCAGGAAACGGCAACCACCTGTTCAGCGACAACCCCGCAACCGGCAGGATCAGCGCCACGCAGCCGGCGTAACCCAACTGAAAGGCGCGGCTCTTCTCGCCTTTCTGAACCGCGAAGCGGCGGACGAGCATCAGGCAGCGGAGCAGCCCCAAGAAAAAGACCACGGGCCCCGCCACCATGAGCGCGATAATTATCGGGCGCAACAGATGGCCCGACCAATGCCACGCGGTTAATCTCTCAAGCCAACCAAGCGCGACACTGGCGCTGTATAGCAAGGCTGGCGGCACAAAGGTGGCAAGCGCGGAGAGCCCGAAGTCTGCCAAGGGCTTGATGTTCAACCTCACACCGGCGATACGCCAGAGGCCCGTGAACAGACCGGGCATCATGCAGGCAAACTGAAGCAAAGCGAACGTTGGCCCGATGACCCACTCCGGCGTTTCCCGGGGGATCGCATCGCCAATCAGCCAGCAGAAAGCCACCAGGTGCGAGATGCAAAGCAACCCGATAACAAAATGAACCCACACAGGAAGACCGGCCGGCTTGCGCAGGCCGACTGGGGTCGCGAGAATCCCTGCCAGCGCAGGCAGGAGCGAAGAGGCAAGCAACACCATCGCGTAAGCGTGCTGCGCACCCCCCTTCATCTCGCCCCAAACAAGCCAGAAGCTGAAGCCGTTCGCAAGCGCCAAAATCAGGGACGGAATAACAGCGACCCACCACAACGAGGCCGCGCGCCGCAAGACGGCAGGAAAGAGGTCAGTGCCCAAATCGTGTTGCATGTGACTATCTTCCGCTTAATTCATGCCGGACACAAGCCCACCACAGAAAAAACAGCGCAGGGAAGAAAACAAGCACGCCGCTAACCAGATGCGCTGCGCCGAAGAAACGTTCCGGGAGAGCCAACTCAACGATGGCGCGCGTCCAGACGGTCACAACCACCCGCATGCCGTTCGCCAGCACGGAAAAGCCCCATGCGCCGCACCACCAGAACGGAAGCGTTGCCGCGCCTTTCTGTCGCACAGCGTGCCAAGTCAGCACAGCGCAGACCAACGCGAAAAAATCCGATCCCCCGCACTCGCGTGTCACAGCGACCATGCGTCCTGAGCCGAGAATCAGGGTTGCCCCGTCCACTCCCGCATGGAAGAACGCGGCGGCCAGCCATGCCGGAACGTAACAAAAGACCAAGGCGTAAACCGTATCCGGAAGCGCGGAGATGAGAAGGGTCAAACCAATGAAAACCGCGCCTCCGGCCATGACCGCCGCTGACATCTTCATTCTGGCTCCTGGTTCTCAGAGACTGTCAGGGCCGCACTTACTTCCCGTGGCTCTGAACCGTCGCATGCGGCCGATTGACCAGACGCTTCTGGTCGGCGTGATGCCGGACGTCCAGTCCCTCCACGACGAAAATCGTGATTTCGGCGATGTTGGTCGCGTGATCTCCGATGCGCTCGAGATAGCGCGAAATCAGAAGCAGATCGAGTGCGCGCGGCACGGCGGCGCTATCCTGCGTCATATACGCCGTCAAGGTTTCGGCGATCTTCGCTTTCAGCGCGTCCAGCCGGTCGTCGCGAAGCAAAACCTCGCGAGCCAGATCCACGTTGCGACTCACAAAGGCGCGCAGGCTGTCGCGGACCATGCCCCGCGCGATGGCGGCCATTTCGGGAATGATCTCAAAGGGCTTCAGTTGGGGCGCGTTCAGCAGATGCTCGGCCTTCTGCACGATGTTGACAGCCTCGTCCGCGAGCCGCTCTAATTCGGCGTTGGTTTTTACAGCGCCCATTATGAAGCGCAGGTCTCCGGCCGCCGGCTGGTGTAGCGCGATCAACGTGAGGCAGCTTTCGTCGATCTCCATCTCCATCTGGTTCACGAGTTCTTCGCGCTCGTAGACCGGCGGAATCGCATGCGCGTCGCGCTCGACCACCGACTTGACCGCATCCGCGATCATGACTTCGGCCATCGCGCTCATTTTCATCAGATGGTTCTTCAGCGCCTGCAACTGTTCATCGAAATGACGTTCCATATGCACCCCGCCTTATCCGTATCGTCCGCTGATGTAGTCCTGTGTCCGCTCATCCTGCGGCGTCGTGAATATTCCCGCCGTTGCCCCGAATTCTATCATTTCTCCCAGCAACATGTAACCCGAATAGTCGGAGATTCGGGCGGCCTGCTGCATGTTGTGGGTCACAATCGCGATCGTGTACCGCTTCTTCAGCTCCAGCATCAGCTCTTCGATCTTCGCCGTCGAAATTGGATCTAGCGCGGAACAAGGCTCGTCCATCAAGATCACTTCCGGCTCCACGGCGAGCAGGCGCGCCACGCACAGCCGCTGCTGTTGATCCAGCGGCAGCGACAAAGCGGAGTCCTGCAACTTGTCTTTCAGTTGATCCCACAGCCAAGCGCCTTTGAGGCTGCTTTCGACGATCGCTTCAATCGACCGGCGGTTTGTGACGCCTGCTACCCGCAAGCCGAACGCGACGTTATCGTATATCGAAAGCGGAAACGGATTCGGCCTCTGAAACACCATGCCCACCCGTTTCCTCAACAGGCAGACATCGGTTCCAGAGGCGTAGATGTCCTTTCCCTCGAGCAGGATCGAACCCGTAATTTTGACGCCCGCGATCAGATCGTTCATCCGGTTGAGCGTCCGCAGCAGCGTAGACTTTCCGCACCCCGACGGCCCGATCAGAGCCGTTATATGGCGTCCCTTGACCTCCATATCGACGTGCTTCAAGGCGTGAAACTGGCCGTAGAACAAATCCAGATTCTTGACGCCGATGACCGTATGTGTGTGTGTGCTCATCCGAACCTGCCCGTCACGTATTCGTTCGTCCGCTTGTCGTCCGGCACGGTGAAGATCTTCTTGGTTGGCCCGTACTCCACCAACTCGCCCAAAAGAAAGAACGCGGTATCGTCGGCCACGCGCGCGGCCTGCTTGGTGTTATTGGTGACCAGGATGATCGTGTACTTCTCCTTGAGAACGGTCAGTGCGTCCTCGATCTTGGCCGTTGAAATGGGGTCGAGCCCGGAGCATGGCTCATCGAGCAGGATGACCTCCATTTCCTCCATCGCCAACACGCGCGCCAGACACAGGCGCTGCTGCTGGCCGCCGGAAAGCCGCAGTCCGGACATGAGGAGGCGGTCCTTCACCTCGTCCCAAAGGAAAGCCGCTTTCAGGCTGCGTTCAACGATCTCGTCGAGCCGAGCCCGTTTCCTGATACCGGACAGCCGCGGGCCATACACGACGTTCTCGTAGATACTCATCGGCAGGGCCACGGGCAAAGCGAACAGCATCCCCACGCGCTTGCGCAGCGCGACCACGTCGAAGCCGGGGTGATAAATATCCTTCCCGTCCAAGAGCACCTGCCCCTCGACGTGCATGCCAGGGACCAGATCATTCAGCCGGTTCAGCGCCCTCAGAAACGTGGTCTTGCCCGATCCGGAAGGCCCGATAATTCCGATGATCCGGTTGGCCGGAATATCCAGCGTAATACCGCGCAGGGACTCCTCCTTATTTTGGAAGACCCTGAAGTTCTTGACCGCGATTTTGATGTCGGGCGAATCGCTCATTTGGACCTTTTCGCGATGAAGCGGTGCATCATGCTGTATGCCACCAGATTGATCAGCAATACGGAGATGATCAGCACGGCGGCCGTCGCGTAGGCGTTCTCGTTGGAGATACCCTCGCGGGCCAGGATGTAGAAATGAACCGACATCGTGCGCACGGAGTCGAAAACCGTCATCGGCATCCGCAGAGATGATCCGGCCGTGAAGATGACCGCCGCCGTCTCGCCGATCGAGCGCCCGATGCCCAGGATCTGTCTCTTATACACATCTGACGCTGCCG
>CAYSXF010000526.1:0-4225 GCA_964434815.1 uncultured Lentisphaeraceae bacterium | reverse complement strand
GTAGACCTTGGCTTGGAGGCGCGTCCCATTCATCGGATCAGCCTCAGTTCACGACAATCGCGCCGGTCGTGATGACCTTGCCGTTTTCGAGAACCAGCGAGGCGTAGTAGGTGCCAGACGAGGCGGTGAGGGTGAACCCCAGCAGCCCGGCAGCCGACGAGATGAACAGGTCGACCTTGCCGGCGACGAGTTCCTGGATGGCGCCGTTGGTCAGTGTGGCCGCGCTGGTGCCGGCGGCAATCGCGGTGCCGGCTGAGTTCGAGAAGAACAGTAGGCCAGCGGCGACATGACTCACGGCATTGCCGGCCTGATTAGTCAGCACCAACTGCACCGCGCAAGTCCCGGTCGCGGGGGTAGTGGTCATTGTGACGCCAACCACGACATCCTTGGCAAGATTGAGTGCCTTGACGGCATCGGGAGCGACAACGAGGCCGAAGCCTCCGATGGAAGCGGGAGCAGCCATAACAGTGATCCTTTCGGGTTATTCGGAGACGTTGATTTCGGTGTGGCACCGGCAAGCCGAGTGCATGGGAGGCATTGATACGAGGTTCTGGAACAACGCGCCGACCGGAACGGTTAAGCCGTCCATAGGTCCGCAACTGTCACACACCAATTCGTCGCGGGCCGTGACCCATGTTTTCGTAACCTGCATATTCGTCGCGCGCTGTTCTTGGGTGCCGGCTGCCTGCCGGCCCATCTGAACCGCCGTCCATAGCGCGTCACCAGCGAGCGTCTTGGCGCGATCCTTGATGGCTTTCGCGGCCATGTCGGCGAGCGTCTTGGCGATCACAGCGGCGTCAATGCCGTCCGCGGCCATGTTCGTCCATGCGGTCATGATGCCGCTGGCTTGGTTGGCGTTCGCCCCGGCGATGTAAGCCAGGATTCGGTTAGCATCAGCCTCGGCCATGTCCTGGCCCTGTATCCAAGCGACAGCCTTCTCGATGGCGCGCTTGGTGGCGTCGCTCACGTCGGAGACCAGTTTGGCCTTATAGGCGCGCTCGGCGTCAACTGATGCGGCGTCCAGGCTGTCAAACCGGGGCCAGACAGCCTTTGCCGCGTCATCATGGGCGGCGAAGATTGGATCGAACGCCGCGCTCAGGTCGGCCGCAAATTCATTCCACGTCGCTGGTATCCACCAGATCGCCAGTTTCATGCGCGGCTGAAGGAACAGCATCGCCATGGCAAGTGCGGATTCGACTTCGTGCCGGCGCTTCTCGGCTGCTTTCTCGGCGGCGATTTGATCGGGGGTAAGTTCGGCGTCAGACATCAGGTGCGGACCACGGATGCGCCCGACCGCAGCGCCCGCCCAAGCTTGACACCGATGAAGTCGCACAGCGCCTTCCGGCAATCGCGCAACTGCTGCTTCAATTCCTGCCGCTGGAGCGGATTGCGCTTCCAGACAGCAGCTTCCGCAGTGTCCAGATCGGTTGTAACGGCAAGCCATGCCGTCTCTGCGTTGTCGCAACTGGTGAGTAACGTCAATGCTTGAGACGTTTCGTCGGTATCCATCGTGTTCATGCGGAGTTCGAGCGTTGCGTAATCTTGCTCGAATACCCATCCGAAACCGGAATAAGCGGGATAGCCGCAGTGGCGGCGAATATTGACCTTCTGCGCATTCGTGAAAGTCATATCCGCCGCCCTCCGGTTACTTCAGCCTTAGCCCGCGATGCGGACGGCAAGCTCCGGCCGGATCAGCCCGACGCCGTAGAGGACATCGAACGAGAACCGGGTCCGGTGGAACTCCTTGCGGTAGGTGAGCCGCATCGAGAGGCCGGAAACCGGGTCGCTGACCTGGAAGGTCTCGTCCGGGTTGGCCGTCAGGTCTTCGGTGTTGCCCAGCGGACGCGAGGCAAAGGCGAAGGCGTCGCGGTGGAACGCGAGGTTGACGACGTGGTTGCTGCGCACCGTCACGGTCTCGCCGCCGGCAAGCGCCGTCAGCAGGCCGGGGTAGATGTTGACGGTCACATCCGAAGCCGCAGACGCCTGGGTGGCAACGGCGGTCACGGTGTAGGTCTGGCCTGCAACGCCGAAGTCGATCACGTCGCCAACGACGAGCGCGCAAGCGCCGGTCGAAGCCGCCGTGGTGCAGACCACGGCCTTTAGGCCAATAGCCTGGGCGGTGGTTGCCTTCGCCTTGAGGCCGGTGGTGATGGTGCCGGCGGTGTGGGTCGGAACCTGCTGATCCATCGCCCAGTCGAAGCCGAACTTACGGCCGATGGTGCCCTCGGTGATGACCTGGGGGTCACCGCTGGACAGGGCGCCATAGAACGCCGGCAGCGACAGCGCGTTGGCTTCGGCGTCGGGGCCGAGCACGATCCGGCGATTGTCGGTCGGGGCGCGGTTGACACCGAGAATCTTCCGGGCGTCGGTCGCCGAGTTGATGGTACTGGCGAACGGCGTGGTTCCGGCGGTGCCGGTGAAGCCGTAGATGCCCTTGTACAGACCGAGGATCGAGCTGTTGATGCTGGTGGCAAGAGCTTCAACGGCGGACGAAACCTGGATCGGAACGATGCCTTCCACGATCTGGGCGATTTCCTTCTCGCTCAGCGTGAAGGGAGCTTCGTCCCAGTGGCTCAGCGGGATGCTGGCCGTGGTTGGGGCGACGTTCTGGCTGTCCGGGGCATACGCGCCCGGAACGACAGCGGTCACGGCCAGGGCCGAGGGGATCGGCACCTGGATGGTGTCACCCTTCTGCCGAACCTCAGTGCCGAAGTCGGTGTTGACGAGGCGGGGCATGACGCAATTGGAACGCAGGGACATCAGCCCCTGAGAAAACAGAGTCGGGATGACCGACGAAAGCGTGTTGGAGACAGTCATGGGACTGGCCTTTCATTGAGTTTGGTTGGTTTCGGCCAGCCCCGCCAGCCTGTTGCGATTTAACGGACCTTCACCTTGCCGGAGGCGATTCCTTTAAGGTTGGCAAGGAATGCTTGCGAATCGTTGCGCGACACGGCGCCAGCCGGAACCTGCGTGTTGCCTGTCGCTTTGTTGGAGCCACCGCCGGTCGATTGCTCGAACAGGTGCGGCGCCGCTTCGGTCAGGGATGACACCCACTCGGCGACAGTCATCGGATCGCTGGTCTTGCCGTAGAGTGGCGTCCCGTCCGGCTTCATCGGGATGGCCTTGCCATCCTGGAGCTTGAACGTCTGCCGGCCGCGCAACAGCACGTCGTCAACAGCGGTCGGGCGCACACCGGACTTCGCCGCCGCGTCACGAATGGCGCTGTCGATCAGCAGGCCCTCAAGCTGAGACTGCATCGCCAGCTTGGCGTCGGCCTCGGCCTTCAGGCGCTTCTCGTAATCGGTCTTGAGCGGCGCGAGGCGTTCGGCGAACAGCTCCTCGACCTTGCCACTGTCAATCAGCTTCTTGTCCCGGTCGGCCTGTTCCTTGGCGGTCAGCGCGCGGTACTTCTCCGGGTCAACGCCGTCGAATTTCGTAGTGTAGTCCTCGACTTGCTTCTTGAGTGCCACGTTGTTGTTGCGGAACTCGTCGAGCTTGGCTTTCGGAACCATGCCATCAACAGACAGATGGAATCCACCGTCTGCCTGGGTATAGAGCGAGTGAAACGCCTCGGGAACCTCCGCGAGATCGGTCACGCTTGCTTTCAGTGCCATGTAGGATAGCCTCCGGCTATTGGGCGAACTCCCTGAGTTCTGTCCATGGTTGGTAGTTCGATGGTGCTGGTGATTACGGTTGCAGCTTGCGTAGTGCGGCAAGCGCCTTAGCGGCAGCCTTTGTGTTGCCGGTTTCGATGGCGTCGGCGCCAGCCTCAAGCGCCTCGTCGATGGCGGCAAGGGCGGCGGTCACGTCGATACCCTCGACGCCGACTAAAACGGCATAGGTTTGCCGAAGCGCGGTAACTCGGGAGATTTCATCTTCCAGGCTCACGCCGATTCCTCCCCGCCGTCCGTCTCGGTTACTTCCTCAACGGCAGCATCGGCCGCCGTTTCCTTCTCGGCCTGAGCCGTGGCGATGGCTTCCTTTTCCTCATCAATCGTCCGATTCGGCGGAAGCATTTCCGCCTTCTGGATGTTGTAGAGGTAGGTATCGAGGCTGATCGTCCCGGCCTGATAGGCGGCGGTGAGCGCCGTCATCATCTGCGGGTCAAGCTTGCTGTCGATGAAGTCTCGGTTCAGGTCGATGTCGATTTCGCCCGTGACGCTCCACCATGAGGCAGCGCTGTCTCTTATACACATCTGACGCTGCCGACGAATAGAGAGGTGTA
>CAYSXF010000525.1:0-4225 GCA_964434815.1 uncultured Lentisphaeraceae bacterium | reverse complement strand
ACCTCTCTATTCGTCGGCAGCGTCAGATGTGTATAAGAGACAGGGGTCTCATTAGCGCCGCCGCCGCGAAACGCCGAGATCGCATTCCACGAGTCGCTGTTAAGCGCGATTGTCCAGGCTCCGCCGGTGGCCAGCGTGGCGGAGGGTACCGGCTCGCCCAAGGCCGGCAACGGATCCACGTAGAGTTTGATCGCTTGGGCTACGTAATCGAATTTGAAGACGATCAGATGGGTGAGCGAGTCGGCAGGGGCCGTGACGCCTGTCCACGTCTGGTATGACCCGTTGGTGTTGGAGACGCCCCCTTTGCCGTTTTGCCCCGCAAAGATGCCCCAGCCGTTGTTGACATGACCGAGACAAGGCCCATCCCCGTTGCGAAGCTCCACGCCAAAACGCGCGTCGTTCACCGCGTAGTTGTTGATCAACATGCTGACGTAGAACGTGCTGCCCCCGAAACTCGACGCGAGAGCGCGTTCAATCCTGACGTTAGATGTGACGGAGAGTGCATTGCTGCCTGCTGCGGCATAGCCGGAGTAACGGAGGCCGGCAACAATGCTGGCATTGGCGCTCCCCCAGCTTGACGACGTTGCGAAGCCGACGCCGCCGGTCTGCGTGCCATTAATGG
Source organism: uncultured Lentisphaeraceae bacterium (assembly GCA_964434815.1). GTDB lineage: Bacteria > Verrucomicrobiota > Kiritimatiellia > RFP12 > UBA1067 > CAYSXF01. Next base: position 3,603 of record CAYSXF010000525.1, on the reverse strand, counting down.
GCGCGGCAAGCGGGTAGTTGAACCCCTCCTGCACCAGGGTCGCCGCCCGAGTCACTCCAACCGCCAGCAAAACGAAAAGGCCGCAGGCCTCCAGAACCAACCATTTGCCACTAAGAACAGCTTTCATTTTTTCACGATTGCCCTTCCGTAACGTACCAGCTAAGACTTGCACTCCCAATCCAATCTAACTAGCTGTTACTTTAACCTATTTGTAAAAAAGAGGGAATAGCAAATCTCGACTTGGCGGACTCTGCCTGAGTCTCAGTCGACCATGAATACGGTGGCGACCCTGCTGCCTCCGCTAGTTTGGACCGCGCCTTTGACGCTGATCGTGTCGATGGAGACGCTCTGCGTGCCGGGATCGTTAGCCGGCCTGTAACAATAGATGCGCAGCGTGATGGGCACAGACCGGTTCTGCAGCTTGGGCACGCCGGACAGCGCGAACGTGCTCGTGTTCCAGACGTTCGAGCCGGCGGTCGTAGCCGAGCCCAGCGTGGCGGAGTAGCCGTCCGCGCTGGAGCGGACAAACAGCGTCGCCCCGGCGCCTCCCCCGCTCTTGCGGTGATCGAAAGAGACCGTGGCGAGAGACATGTGCTGCTGCGCAAGCGGCGCAAGCGCGGTCTCGAAATAGTCGCCGCTGGCGACCGCGCCGCTTTCGTTGGTGGCGCTCATCTCAGCATACGACACACTGACGGCCCAGGTGGGATGCCCCGGCGCAGCGGCGGGCGACATGCCGCTGACGGTCAGCACGCCGGGCGCGACCAGCGCTTCGGCGGAGAAGCCGGCGCGGTCTGCGGCCGTCGGGAAGTCCCACGCGGCCAGCTCCTTCAGCGTGTCGGGCTCCGGCCCGATCCGGCGGAAAGGAATGTCCAGAAAACCGGGTATCGTGAACGCGGGCGAGTTCGTGCGAAGCGTCAGATCCAGATTGGCCTCGTCCAGAAAAAGCGGATTGCTGTTGGTCAGGTTGTTCGCGACCTCCCTGTAGTAAGACGTGGCATTATCGCCGTTGCTGACCCACACCGCGTTGCTGTACCCGATGTTGCGCGAGAAGACAGTCCCGCGCGGCGCCAGCCACTGCCCGCTGACGACGGTGGCCCAGTCGGTCGGCATGGGCACCAGTTGCGGGAAGGCGTTCGACCAGATCGTGCCGCGGTAAGGCAGGGCTTGCAGGTTGTCCCAGGTGGCGCGCATGTCCCACGTGAGGCCGCGCGCATCGGCCCCCATCGCCCGGCCGCATTTGACGAGCACGTTGTTCTCCATCAGGTCGTCCCTTCCGCCGCCGTGCTGGATGCCCATGCCCGAAACGTTGTAGCAGATGTTGCCGAACACCTCGATTCCGGCGACGCAGTCGTCCAGGTAGATGCCGTGCGTGCCGTAGCCGCCGCTGAACTGGCCGGCGATGTTATGGACAAAGTTATTGCGGATGAGCGTGCCGTGCGCGCCCAAGTCGCGGCCGGTGTAGATCGACCCCGCGTCAGACGACCATTTGCAGACGTCGCGCACCTCGTTCAGTTCCACGAGCTGATAGTTGCTGGAGCCGAACAGGACGGCCGTGTGCGGCGAGTCATAGAAAAGGTTGTGCGTGATGGACTGGCCGACGCCGCTGAAATTCACGGCGGGCGTGTACATCCACGACCACCGCCCAAAACCGTGGACCGTGCAGTTGCGCACGAAGTTTCCGGCGCCGGTCAGGGTGGCGCGGTCGCCGCCCGATAGGACAATCCCGCCGTCGCCAGGGTTCGCGACCTCGCAGCCGCTGACGCCGTTGCGGCTGCCGCTGATTTTGGCGGCGTAGTTTCCGGCGTTGTTCAGCCGGCAACCCAGCACGCGGACGTTGTCCCCGCCCGTAACAGCGAGCAGATCCCCGCGCGTCATTTCGAACGTGATGTCGCGCAGCGTCACCTGCTGGACGCCGGTGAGGCGCACCAGCGGCGCTTCCAGCATGGAGAGGTAAGTCTCGTGCCCGGCCGGGCCGGCCGGCGGCCAGAAGTAGAGGACGCCTGTGCTGCGGTTCAAATACCATTCGCCGGAGCGGGTGATCTCCTCCAGCAGGTTTTCGGCATAATACGGCATGTTGTTGGTGATGCCGTAGCCCGGCGCCATTGTGAGCGTCACTTGGCGCGAGTTCGTATTGACCGTAGCGGCCTGCACATGATCATCCGCCCACAGCTCCATCCAGAAGCCGTGGAACCAGAGTTCTTCCGCCTGAACCCAGCGCGCCGGCCGGTTGCCGGAGTACACGAAGGTCATGCTGGTCGTCGGGTTGACCGTGTAGACGAAACCGTTCGTCGCTTCAGCGCCAGTCTCGCCGACGTCAGGCCAGCGCGCCAGTTGCTGCGGCGCGCCATCGAAGAACAGCTCCGCCGCAGCGAGCGTGGAGGAGGAGCCGAAGCCGCGCTTGCGTAGCGTGCCGAAATCGGTGACGCCGTGCGCGGCAAGATCCGCCTGCATGACATGGCCGCGCGCGGCGGCGTCGAGCCGCGCCCAAACCGGCGAACCGTTCGTCACCACCGTGAACCATTCCGGCGGCAACAACTTCGCACCGTGTATGCGGACCGTTTCGCCGGGATACGCCCGGTAGACGACCGGTGCGGCGGCGGCGCCTGAGTCGGCGCTGGTCAGATCGAAGGTGTTCGTCCGCGCATAGATGCCGCCTCGCAGCCAGACGGTCACGCCGCCCGCAGGCAGGTCGCCGTCCTGCTGCGCCAGCCGGAGCGCGTCGCGCGCTTGCTCCAGCGAGACGAAGGGCGACAGCCGCGTGCCGGCGTTGGTCGTTCCTCCGTCAGCCGCCACGAAATATTCCGAGATCATGCCAACGGTGGCGGGCTCGACCAGAATCATACCGCTGCCCATGAAATGAACATTGTCGATGTGGCCCGCGCCACTGCCGGCCGCGCCCCACGTTCCGTTTGTCTGCTGCACGCCGCCGATGTAAAGCCGCTCCACCCGCTCGGCCAAACCGGCTGCCACGCTCACTTTCGCTCCGCTCGCAATCGACAGGGCGGCGTTGTTACGGATGCCGTGCCCGGTCTGAAGTTCGAGCGTGCCGCCCGCGACGGTGACGTTCGTGCCGCTGCCGAGGCAGGAGGCGGACGCCACGGTCAGCGTGCCGTTGCTTACCGTCACGGCACCGCTGAAGCGGTTCCCGCTGCCCGTCAGGGTCAGCTTGCTGGAGCCGCCCTTGACCAGCGCCAGCGCGCCGGACAGGCTGCCGTCGTAGGTGTTGGTGACGCCACTGGAGCTGACCGTCAGCATGGCAGGCGCCGCGCTAGTCACCAGTCGCGAGCCGGCATTGGTGCTGGCGTTCCTGAACTGTCCCACGGTCTGGCTGTTGCCGTTGAGATCGACCACCGCATTGGGATTCAGTTGCAGCGTCGCGGCGGCGGGCAGAACGTTGGCCATATCTGTTCGCACGGCGCCGCCGGCCACTTCCAACATGCCCCACGTGTTGCCTGTCACGTTGAGAATGAGAAGGCCTGCGCCGTGGGCATAGAGGGTGGCCGACGACATGAGAAAAGGCACGTTGGAGAGCCGCAGGGCCGTGCCGCCGTTCTGCGAAAAGGCCAGCCCCTGCGAGCCGCTGAAGCCGCCGGTCACATCGAG
>CAYSXF010000524.1:0-4231 GCA_964434815.1 uncultured Lentisphaeraceae bacterium | reverse complement strand
TCATAGCCCTCTCCTCCGAAAACTTTTCGGTGTCATGAATTGTGAGGCAACGCGGTTATCTTGCACGCGTCATGGGGTGCGTTGACTTAATATCGGTCTTCCAGTACCCTATTCACTGGTTATGGATTAATCACAAACAACGCCTTTAGGATTTCTACATGTCGTCTGAAATCGCTACAGCACTAATTACCGTCTTCGGTGGCATTGCTTTGGCAAGTGCTAGTTACTGGTTTACCAAACGGCAGGAGAGAGAGGCTGAACTTCGTAGGCAGAAGTTAGAGCATTATAAGGATTTTGTGTTTAGCCTTAATGGCGTTATTTCTGGCGAATCCACTCCTGAAGGTCAAATGGCCTTTGCCAAAGCCTGTAACAACCTTAACCTAATTGCACCGCAGTCGGTAATTACGGCTCTTCAGAAATTTCAATTGGAAATAAAGATATCCAACCCGATTAAAAGTGCAGAAATGCATGATATCCTTATGTCGAAGCTCTTCTATGAAATACGCAGGGATCTAGGCGTGTCCCCATCAGATGATCTGGAGAATTTCAGGGTTGGTTTGTGGTCATCCGGTGTGCCACCTAAGACTTAAACTCTTTCAAGGAAGGATAGCCCAATGTCTATTGTACTACCGCTGGACAAGATGACGATTCCGGATAAGCTCCGAGCGATGGAGCAGATATGGGATGACCTGCAGCGTGCGTCCGATGATGTGCCGTCGCCCGCATGGCACCGTGATGTGCTGGCTGCCCGTGAATTACGGGTTCGGGAAGGCGTATCCCACTACGGGGACTGGACCGAAGCCAAGCGTAGGATTCGGGATCAGGTCAAATGAAAGTGCAGATACTCGATGAAGCGGAGCAAGACTTGATAGAGGGCTTTCGTTTTTATGAAGCGCAAGAGCCCGGACTAGGCGACTATTTCCTCGACTCGCTCTTCTCTGACATTGACTCCCTCTGCCTCTATGCCGGCGTTCATTCCCTGCATTATGGGTATCACCGTCTTTTATCGAGGCGTTTTCCATTTGGCATTTATTACCGTGTTGCGGGGCAAGTCGTCCGCGTTCTTGCAGTGCTTGACTGTCGACGCGACCCCATATCGATCGAAGAGCGCCTGAAATGATGGCGGAATCCTGACGTTGGGATGTTCGGGCTGATGCACTGAAGCAGCAAAGGAGGCTGTCATGAACCTGACGATCCGAAAACTCTTATTCGCGCTTCTGCTCATTCAGCTTGGCGGCGTATGTCGCGCTGGGGAAATTGCCGCTAAGAAGCCCAACGTGCTCTTCATCGCCATCGACGATCAGAACGACTGGATCGGGGCGCTGGGCGGGCATCCGCTGGCGAAGACGCCGTGCCTCGACACGCTGGCCCAAAGAGGCACGATTTTTCTCAACGCACACTGCCAGTCACCGCTCTGCAACCCTTCGCGCACGAGCCTGATGCTCTCGCTGCGGCCGACCACCACGGGCGTGTATGGTTTGTTGCCTTGGTTCCGCACGCTGCCCGAGTGGAAGGACCGCGTGACGCTGCCGCAACACTTCAAGGCCGGCGGCTACAGGACCTACACAACGGGCAAGGTCTACCACGGCAACGCGGGCGGGCCTGTGACGCGTCAGGCGGAATTCGACGTGTGGGGGCCGAATGGCGGCATGGGCGCGAAGCCGCCGCAGAAGCTGATTCCGCCGACGCCCATGGGCAATCACCCGGCCATGGACTGGGGCGTCTTCCCGCACCGGGACGAGGACAAGGGCGACTACATCAACACGAGCTGGGCCATCGGGCAGCTCAAGGCCGCGCCGACAAATGAGCCAATGTTCCTCGCGGTCGGCTACTACCTTCCGCATGTGCCCTGCCATGTGACACAGAAATGGTACGACCTCTATCCCGACGACGACTCGGTGCTGCCCAAAATCTTGCGAAATGACCGCGACGACACGCCGCGCTTCTCTTGGTATCTGCACTGGGAGCTGCCCGAACCGCGCCTGAAGTGGGTGGAGGAGAACCACCAGTGGCGCAATCTGTGCCGCTCGTATCTCGCGAGCACCAGCTTCGTGGACGCCCAGATCGGCCGCCTGCTCGACGCGCTGAAGGCCTCGGGCCGCTGGGACAACACGATTGTGGTCGTGTGGGGCGACAACGGCTGGCACTTGGGCGAAAAGGGCATTACGGGCAAGAACACCTTGTGGAATGAGGGCACGCGCGTGCCGCTGATCTTCGCTGGGCCGGGCGTCGCGGGCGGACAGCGCTGCATGCAGCCGGCCGAGCTGCTCGATATCTATCCCACGCTGATCGATCTTTGCGCTCTGCCCAAGCGGAGCGACTTAGAGGGCATCAGCCTTCTGCCCCAACTGAAGGACGCTGGGGCAAAGCGCGCGCGTCCCGCGATCACGTCGCACAACCAAGGCAACCACGCGGTCAGAACCGAGCGCTACCGCTACATTCACTACGCGGACGGCTCCGAGGAGTTTTACGACCTCCAGTCCGACACCAACGAGTGGACGAATCTGGCCAAGGATAGCCGCTACGCCGCCCGCATCGCCGAGCACCGCAAATGGATGCCGAAGCCGGACGTTCCGCCGGCGAAGGGCAGCGCAGAGCGTATTTTGGTTTACGATGCCGCGAAAGACGAGGCGGTCTGGGAGGACCGCATCACGATTCACCGCACCGATCCGATCCCCTAGCAGCCTGTTGAAAGACACGGCTCGACGGAGTCTCGCCCTCCAGATGCGTTCAAAGTTGGTCAGAATTTGGAGGGCGAGCGTCCTCGCGAGCCGGCAGGTGTGTCGCAAATCGACTTTTTCAACAGGCTGCTAGCCCTGCGGCTGAAATCAGTGCGCAAGCGATCTTCGTAAATCTGATGACTCCCAAGGCGTGAAATGTTATTCTCAATACCATACGTTATTTTCGATTCGGACACCACGCGTAGCGTTCAAACAAGATGAGGTTTATTATGGGACTATTTGATAAGATCCGTGCTGAGTTCATTGATATCGTCGAGTGGCGGGATCAGGAGCCGGGCGTTCTGGTTTATCGTTTCGAGCGCGACGAGCATGAGATTAAGATGGGCGCGCAGCTCACGGTCCGGCCCGGCCAGCGGGCGGTCTTCGTGAACGAAGGCCAAATCGCCGATGTTTTTGAGGCGGGGCGGCACACGCTGGAGACTCAGAACCTGCCCATCCTGGCAACCTTAAAAGGGTGGAAGTACGGTTTTCACTCCCCGTTTAAGGCGGAGGTCTATTTTCTCAATGCGACGGAGCAGCTCGACCGCAAATGGGGAACCGCCACGCCGGTGATTTTGCGCGACGCCGACTTCGGGATGGTTCGCCTGCGCGCCCGCGGCAATTTCTCCTACAAGCTGAGCGCTGACCGGGAGATGATCAGCCGCTTGGTCGGCGCCAGGCAGGCTTATCGCGTGGATGATATCGAGGGGCAGTTGCGCGCGAAAGCAGTCTCGTCGTTCACCGACGCGCTGGGTGAACTGAAGATCCCCATGCTGGACTTGCAGGCGCAGTACGATGAGATCGGCGGCTCCATGAAGGAGAAGCTCAGCGGCTTCTTTGCGGGCCTCGGCTTGGAGATGCTTGGGTTTGTGCTGGAAAACGTCACCGTTCCCGAAGAGGTTGAGAAAGCGATGGATCAGCGCGCCTCGATGGGCGCGGTCGGAAACATGAACCAGTTCGCGCAATATCAGGCGGCGCAGGCCTTGCGCGACGCGGCTGGCAACCCGGGCATGGCCGGCAACATGATGGGCATGATGGTTGGCGGCCAGCTCGCTTCGGGCATGGGCGAGGTCTTAAAGCAGACGACGCCTGCCTCATCCGCTGCGGTCGGAAAACCCTGTCCGAAATGCTCCGCCTTGGTTGCGGATGGTGCCAAGTTCTGCGGCGCTTGCGGCGCGACGATTGCGAGCATCGGCGGCACCTGCATCAAATGCCATGCGGCTTTGGCCGAGGGCGCGAAATTCTGCAGCGCGTGCGGTTCGCCCCAACAGGTGAAGTGTGTGAAGTGCGGTGCCGATTTGGCTCCGGGGACGAAATTCTGCGGCGAATGCGGAGCTTCGCAGGGAGCCGGAGCATGAAGGTAAACGACCGCCGCGCGCTATTCGGGATGATTCTGACTGGGGCCGTGCTCCTTGTTTGCGACATCGCCCTTGCCCGCGCGGGCGGCGGCGGCGGCTTCTCGAGCGGCGGCGGACATTCAGGCGGCGGCGGTTTCTCAAGCGGGGGCGGAC
>CAYSXF010000523.1:0-4237 GCA_964434815.1 uncultured Lentisphaeraceae bacterium | reverse complement strand
GAGATTTCTGCCTGTCTCGTGGGCTCGGAGATGTGTATAAGAGACAGTGTCCATCCAGCGCAGCTTCTCGTCGGCGGTGAGTTTGTCGATGGGGAATTCTGCGCCTCGGCCGCTGGATTCGAGTTGGATGATCCCGTTCTCGACGCTGCGCGGTATCACGGTGCGCTGTTTCCCGTTGTGCTCGAAGAGCAGCGGTTTCCCGATCTGTGTTTTAAGATAGTCCGCGACCTGCGTGTCAGGGTTGGGTGTTTGGTCGAGCAGGACCTGTAGGGCCTCTTTTTCCTGAAACCGCTCGGGAGCGCTTCTGACGATCTGCCGCGCGGACGCCAGGTCGCTGTTGGCCAAGGCCAAAGCAAGTCCTTGGGTCACAGGAGGCGGAATGCCTGCGGGCAAGGCGTCGGGGGCAGGCGCCGGCTGTGGAGCCGCGGATTGAGCGGCCGGTTCAGGGACTGGAACCGGTGTGATGGGGGCAGGCTGTGACGTCTGCTCGTGCGCCGCCGGCGGCGTCACCACGGGCGTGGGTGCTTGCGCTTGGGCATCGTCATTGCTGCCCTGCACGGTCTTGAAATCTTCGAGCGATTCGGTGATGGCATCGGACAAATTGTTGATGAGGCTCGACGCATCGGTGTGCGTCGGATCGCCCTGGTAAACGGCCCGGAACCAGAAAACGAATGCCAGCCAGCAGACAAGGAGACTCCAGCAGACGGCGCTGATGATCACCTCATTGCGCCGGTTCCTTGGCGCGTGTTTCTCTGGAAAGTTATTGGCCGGATTGGCGGCGACGCCGTCGCTTTTCTCTTTGCGGGTCAGGCGGATGCGAGGGGCTTCAGGGGAGGGTTCTATCGGATTCTGACGGTCGTCTTCGAAGTCGTTGGCGATGGTGCTGAGGAAGGTCTCGCCGGGGCGCACGCACATGGGATCGGAGTCAGCCAATATGTGCCGGATGTCGCTCAGCACCTCATCCCAGTCGGCGTACCGGTTATTCGGGTTTTTCATCATCAGCCGGTGCAGGAACCAAGAGAAGGTGACGGGTATGTGCCGGTTGAGACGGTGTGGAGGCTCAATCTGACGCTTGACATGCGCAGAGAGAATGGAGAGAAGCTCGCACTCCTCGAAGGGCACCTTGCCTGTCGTCAAATGATACAGCACGGCACCCAGCGCATACATGTCGGACTGCGTGGTGAGCAGGCGTGCGCCTTGGGACTGTTCGGGCGAGAGAAAGCACGGCGTGCCGACGATATGGCCACCGTCCATCGCGGTGGCATCTACGCCGGGCCCCGCCACAATCGCCAGACTGAAATCGGTGATTTTCGCTACGCCGCGGGTGTCCAGGCGGATCGTGGCGCTTTTGAGGTTGCGGTGGACGATGTGCGCGCTCGCCCACATCTGATCGAGACTGATGACGAGTGAAGCGGCGATTCGCAGCACCTGCTCTAAAGGCAGCGGCCCGCTTTTGCTGACCAGTTCTTCCAACGTCGGCCCGTCCACGTGCTCCATGACCACGTAATGCAGCTCGCCGTCGCTGACAATGTCGAAGACAGCGGCGATCGAATCGCTTTTCACACGCGCAAAAAGCCTAGCCGTCGTCAGAAAGCGGTCAACCTCGGACGGGAAGGCCGAGACTTCCGGCTTCAAGACTTGGATGATGACGGTGCGGTCGAGCGTCGTCTGGACAGCCTTCCAAACCACCGTCCGACTGGTGTCGTCTATGCGCTCCACTAAGCGGAAACCGTTTTGCTCTATACGTTGCGTGTTCACTCGCGCCTCATGCCGCTCCATACTGCCATTTCAAAAGATATAACATAACAGAATTACGCTGGCCTTGGAAGTGCCCTTTAAACCTCGTCAGCGCATATGTGTTTTTGCTAAGTTGCCGATTGCCAAACGAGTCAGAACCCCTTAATATTCATGCCTATCATGCGTAAGAAATGCGTTTCTCTTTTTTCTGCCTGTCTGGCTGTTGTTGCTTTTGCACGCGCGCAAACGCCACCCGTTGCGGACGCTCATTTTCCGGTGAAGGTCGAGATTCGTCTCGCCGCGGAAAAGGGTACGTTCTATGGCGAGGAGGCTCTGTCCGCAACCTTGCATCTGTCCAATGTGACAAGGGAGAAAATCGGCGCCGTGCTGGTCACGGAGATCACGGCCGACTCCGGTGTGGCTGTTGCGGTTCTCAAAGCTCCGATATCGCTGCCCGCGGACGGCAAAGCGGATCAGACCGTGAGCCACAAGGTCGCGGCACCGGGCTTCTACCGCGTGAGCGCGCATCTCGAAGTCGGCGACAGGAAAGGGCCGCCGACTTCGTTCAATCTCGGCTACGAGCCGGAGAAGATTGTTTCTCCACCTTCTTCCAAGCCGGACTTCAAAGCGTTTTGGGACAGCAATCTCGTTGCGCTGGCAAAAGTCGAGCCGCGTTACGCGATGGTGTTGTTGACCAATCTCTGCACGGACGCGCTGAACCTATACGAGGTGCGCATGCGCTCTTTCGGGGATGTGGCGGTGGGCGGACACTATCTGGTGCCCAAGAAGCCCGGCAAGTATCCCGTTGTGGTTCGCTTTCTCGGCTACAGTTCCGGCCCGTCGATTCCTGAGCGCGACAACGGCTTCTGTATCCGCTACGTGGCCTCCACGCGCGGGCAGGGCGTGATGAAGCCGGAGAACACGTACGGCGACTGGATGGCTTACCGCTTGGACAGCCGCGACGACTACTACTTCCGCGGTGCGTATCTGGACACCGTGCGGGCGATCGATTTCGTCTGCTCGCGCCCCGAGGCTGATCTGAGCCGCATTGCGGTCGAAGGCGGCAGCCAGGGCGGCACGCTCTCCTACGTGTGCGCCGCGCTGGACAAGCGCGTCTCATTCTGCATCCCCATGATTCCGGGGTTCTGCGACATTCCGAACTTCATCGCGCTGACGCAATGGCCGGGCAGCGTCTACCGGAACTATCTCGCCACGAACGACAAGGGTGTGACGAAGGACGCACTGTACGACATGCTGACCTACTATGACGTGAAGAACTTTGCGCCGTGGATCACCTGCCCGGTCATCATGGGTGTTGGCTTGCAGGATCCGATCTGCCCGCCGCGGACCAACTTTGCTCCGTACAATTTGCTGAAGGGCGAAAAGCGTTACCTGATTTATCCCGAGACCGGACACGGGGTTCGCATGAGCGACTTCGTGCCCAAGGCATACGGATGGTTGCTAGAAAAGTATGGCCTTAAGAAGTGAATGGGGCCGCGCCAAGAAGTGCGTAGGAGGATGAGGGTTATGAGTGCAAAGCAAAGTGGGTCATCGCGGCGGGCGTGTCTGAAGATCATGGCGGCAGCGGCCGGCGGTATCGCGGCGGGGGTCGGCTCCGCCAAGCTGGTGGGGCGTCTGGGCGCTGCTCCGGACGGGCCGTGGCGCGTGCTGACGCCCGCGGAGGCGTTGCTGGTGGAAGCTGTGTCGGAGCAGATTATTCCTGCGGACCGCGACCCGGGAGCTAAGGAGGCTGGGGTGGTGAACTTCATCGACCGGCAGTTGGACGGCCCTTACAAACGCTTCGCCGATAAGTACCATAAGGGGCTTCAGAGCCTTGCGCAGACGAGCCAGGCGATGTTCGGCAGACCTTTCGTGCAGCTCAGTTGGCCGGACCAGACCCGGCTCCTGCAGGCGATGGATTCCGGCAAGGTGCCCAAGGACATCTGGTCCGATCCGTCGGCGCGCGATTTTTTCAGCATGCTGCGCGACCACACGATGCAGGGCTTCTACGGCAGTCCGCGGCACGGCGGAAACAAGAATTACGCGAGCTACAAGATGTTGGGTCTTGAATATCCGCGGGTGATCGGCCAGAACCGGTATCCGAAACAAGTCGGCTGAGAGGGGGCTTACGGTGGCTAACAGTCATGTGAATGCGGTGGTGGTTGGGGCCGGCGCGGGCGGCGGCGTGGTGGCCAAGGTTCTGGCGGAGGCCGGCCTTTCGGTGCTGCTGCTTGAGCGCGGCAAGTGGAATACGTACGAAGATACGACGGACGACGAGCTGAGGTCGCAGCGGACGACGGCCTTGGGTAACCCCTACGGCCCTGACGACGAGCGCTATCGCCGCGTCGTGGAGAATTCGGACGGCTCGACGCGCATCGTTCTGCCCAGCGAGGGCAGTTACAACAATAACGCCGCGTGCGTCGGCAGCGGCACGCTCAGCTATGGCGCGATGGCCTGGCGCTTTATGCCGCAGGATTTCCAACTGAAGACGCTCTACGGC
>CAYSXF010000522.1:0-4238 GCA_964434815.1 uncultured Lentisphaeraceae bacterium | reverse complement strand
GTTTTGGAGAAGTGAGAGGTGGCCAAATGAAACTTGAACGGTTGACGGTTTTGGCAGGTTTGGCGCTGGTTGCGGGGTGCCGGCTGGTTGTCCCCGATGCGCGGGAGGCCGACATCGTAGTGTACGGCGGGACCGCGTCGGGCGTGGTGGCGGCCATCCAGGCGGCCAAGATGGGCAAGTCGGTGATCCTTGTCTGCCCGGACAGGCACTTGGGCGGACTCACATCGGGCGGTCTCGGCTACACGGATTCGGGCAACACCAAGGCGGTGGGCGGGATGGCGCGTGAGTTCTACCAGCGTGTTTACCAATATTACAAGTCGCCAACAGCGTGGCGGTGGCAGAAGATGGCCGAGTTCAAGAACGAGGGCCAGGGCAGCCATGCGCGGGTGGACGGCGAGCAGACCATGTGGACCTTCGAGCCGCACGTGGCCGAGGCTATTCTCAGCGCTTGGCTTGCAGAGAATAAGGTGCCGGTTTGCAGGAACGAGTGGCTGGACCGCGAGAAAGGCGTGACAAAAAAAGATGGGCGCATTGCGTCCATCACGACGCTGAGCGGCAAGACATTCTCGGCCAAGGTGTTCATCGACGCGACCTACGAGGGCGACCTGATGGCCGCTGCGGGCGTGTCGTACCACGTGGGGCGCGAGGCGAACAGCGTGTACGGCGAGAAGTGGAACGGCGTGCAGCTTGAGGCCTACAAACACCACCGCCATTATTTCATGACGCCGACATCTCCTTACAAGATTGCTGGCGACCCGAAGAGCGGTGTGCTGCCCTACCTCTCGACGGAGCCGCCGGGCCAGACGGGCGAGGGCGACCGCCGCGTGCAGGCCTACTGTTTCCGCACATGCCTGACCAAAAACACCCTGAATCGCGTGCCGTTCCCGAAGCCGGATGGCTACGATCCCGCGAACTACGAACTGCTCCTGCGCGATTTGCTGACAGGGCGTAAGGATTTCTTTGAGAAATTCGACCTGATCCCGAACCTCAAGACGGACACCAACAACCACGGCGCGTTCAGCTCCGATTTCATCGGCATGAACTACGCTTATCCCGATGCCTCTTACGCGAAGCGGCGCGAGATCGTAGAGGCGCACGAAAATTATCAGAAGGGGTATTACTACTTTGTGGCGAACGATCCGCGCGTGCCGGCTACTATTCGCGAGGAGATGGCGATGTGGGGGCTGGCGGCGGACGAGTTCAAAGACAACGGCAATTGGCCGCACCAGATCTACGTGCGCGAGGCGCGCCGCATGATCGGCGAGCATGTGATGACCGAACACGACGTGCTGAACGAGACGCCGGTCGATAAACCTGTGGGCATGGGCTCCTACACGCTCGACTCGCACAACTGCCAGCGGTACATCGCGCCTGACGGTACTGTGCAGAACGAGGGGGATGTGGGCGTCTCCGCGAAGAAGGGGCCTTACTGCATTTCGTACGGCTCGATCGTGCCCAAGAAAGCGCAGTGCCAGAACCTGCTGGTGCCGGTGTGCGTGTCGAGTTCGCACATCGCGTTCGGGTCGATCCGCATGGAGCCGGTCTTTATGATCCTTGGACAGAGCGCGGCGACGGCTGCGGCCCTTGCCGTCGATGAAAACAAGGCCGTGCAGGACGTGGACTACGCGAAACTGAGAGCACGGCTGGTCGCCGACAAACAGAGATTTTAGTGCAAGAACATGTTCGGGTCACGAGCCCGACGCATCATGTGAAACGGGCGAGGCGCAGTAAAAGCGCTTTTGCCTTTTATGAATTGAGCGGTTGACATTCCGATGCTCTTTTAATAAAGTACCCGCGTTTTCTGAACGACGGGGGATTAGCTCAGTTGGTTAGAGCACTTGCTTGACATGCAAGGGGTCGGTGGTTCGAGTCCACTATCTCCCACCAGATTTAGGGGCCGTTTTTGTTGGAATAACCCAATAAAAACGGCCTTTTTTCATTATATAGCGCATCCTCTGTTTTTCCTGAAACAGTTTGAAACAGATCGATTTATTAAGGACACAAACACAAATAAACACACAAATGGCGATTTTGCCCGAAAGTGAAGAATATGCACGCCCGCTTGCTTTTCTCACACTTTAGAGGGTTTTCTTCTTTTCCTTCATTTTTTGCGTTTGTGTTTGATTTGTGTTTTTTTACACAAATGCACACCTCCAAAAGGTGCCGAGCGTGCCGATCCTTCCTTCTCGCCTCCAGTCTGGGCGATCCAGAAAATAGGATATTCTCGAAAGCGCCGAAGCCATTTCGGGTAAACGGACATGCCGCCGATTTTCAAATCACACGGTGATGTTCACGGATTCTTTTCGTCTCGCTAGGAGGAACCTTAGCTTCTGCGGCAAAGTCCGGCCATGCCGAAACCGCTTCGCCGACCCGCTGTAGCACTTTGGCCGCAGTGCCGATACCGAAGCGGTCGGCCACGGCCAGTAGATCCGCGCGGGCGATTCCGGTGAACTTTTCGTTCACCGCCATGAGGTGCTGGTTCGTCCACTCACCGTCGGGGTTGTGGGCGTGGGTCACGTCGTACGCCGGAGCAAGCGCCCAGCCTTCCCCCTCGCGCAGCAGGAACGCAAAGTTCTTGGTGTGGTCGTCGCAGTTGGCCGCCATCACGTTGAAGGCCATGCGGCGGAAAGCCTCTTCAAGAGCCTCGTACCCGATCTGAAGCCGGGAGAGGGTCTGAAAGAGCTGGCTGTAATCGTGGCTGGCCTTCTGTTTGTAATCCAAGTGGGCCATGGCGCAGAGGGTCTGCATATGGTGCTTGCGGTTGCCGTCGCGGTCGAAGCGCCTCGTCATGAAATGGGCGCGGCCGTTTTCCTCAAGCAAGCGGCAGGGTGACATGGCGATGCCCGCGGCGGCCGCCATTTTGTGATACGCGAACTCGATCCGCCCGTAATCCTGCGATCCGCCCAGTTCCTTGTCCGCGCCCATGCCGTCGAATTTGAGTAGCCAGTGCTCGAAGCCGGGATCGACATCGAACTGTCCGGCGCGGATCTCTTGGGTCGCCGGGTTCCAGGCGATGACCGCCTTCGCGCGCGCGCCGCCCGCCGATGTCCCCACCTTGATGATCTGTGCCAGCGCGGCGTTGGCCAGGTGATCCGCGCCAAGTTCTCCGCGTACGGTGCGGCGGGCGCTCTCGACCAGTTTGGAGAGCGAGAGGGCCGTGCTGCTGGCGGCGGCGGGACTGCGGACCGGGTGGAACTCCAGCGCACCCATGCCGCGCTTGCCCATGTAGGCCAGACGGTCAAGCGGGGTGATGTGCGAGCGCTCGACGCCTTGAGCGGCCATCCAGCCGTCGATCAGCGAGTTGCCGAAGTCGTCCGGCAGGGCGTCGGCCAGCAGGGCGGGCAACATCTGGGCCAGGCGTCGCACACCGCCGTCACCCGCACCTTCCCCGCTTTGGCGGCCGGGCAGGCGGCAAGCATTGACTTTGACAATGGCAACGTGGACACCGGCAGCAAGGTTGGTTTCAGCCTGCAAACCGCCGCCGGCGCGGACGTGCTGCAGTTCTATTTCCTGGGCGGCCAGGCCAACTACACCTTCAACGACGGTTCGGAACACGACACCGGCATTCCTTTCCAACGGACCGGGCTGCGGGTGGAGTTCGTTTTGACTTCCGCCAGTGCCTATACGTTGATCGTGACCCCCTGCGGCGGCACGGTAACCGCCATCACAGGCGTGTATTCCAATACCGTTGCCCAGTTGAAATTGTTCAATCAGAACACCACCGGCGGCAACGACTACAATAGCTACTTCAACCATTTCCTCGTCGGCGGCTATACGGATAATGCGGATAATTATTCCGGCGATTACGCGGGTCAGGACAAAGGCAACCAGCCCATCGGGGCGGGCAATGGCAACAGCACTTACACGACACCCGTGCTGAGCGTTGCTGACAATGGGACCCATTACGAGGTCGTGGTTTCTAGCTGCAACGGCTCGGTGCTCTCCAGTGCCGCCACCGTCACGGTCAACCCCCTGCCGACCGCGAGTGTGAACTCGGCGGCGATCTGCACGGGCGGTTCGGCGATCTTGACCGCAACCAACGACGCGAGCAGCCCGAGCTATCTCTGGAGTCCGGGCGGAGCGACCACGGCCTCCATCACGGTGTCGCCGTCCTCGACGACGGCCTACACGGTTACCGTGACCGACGGCACGACAGGCTGCACCAACAGCGGCAGCGGCACGGTAACGGTCACCCCGCTGCCGACGGCGAGTGTGAACTCGGCGACAATCTGCGCGGG
>CAYSXF010000521.1:0-4245 GCA_964434815.1 uncultured Lentisphaeraceae bacterium | reverse complement strand
CACGCCTCGCTACACGCGGCTGGGCATCGGTGCGGGGAGCGCGCCGGTCTGGCGGGCATACGCGGGTTTCGGCAACGTGATCGAGAGCCCCGGCGCGTTCGAGCTGCACGGCGGCGGGTTCATCCTCAGCACGCGCCACATCGGCGCGGACTACACCAACGGGCTCAGCCTGGTGCAGGCGTGCGACGTGTTCCCGGACCGCCTGACGCACAGCCCTGAGACGCGGCGCTTCGCGCTGGAGACGGCGCACGACGCGGGCTTCCTCTTCATCCCGTCCGCGCAGGGCGCGTTCGCGGCCGCGCGCGTGTACCGCGACCTGAGCGGCTTCGCGAAAGGCCCCGGGGTGGACGCGCTGCTGGGGCGCGTGTGCCTCGACCAGTGGGGCCGCGACTATCTGGAGGCCGCGAAGGAGTTGGACGAGGCCGCGAAATACGGGATGAGCCACGCCGTCTTCGTGAAGCACACGTGGCAGCGCTGGGGCTACGACTACCGCCTGCCCGAGATCTACCCGCCGGCCGGCGGGCTTGAGCCGTTCCTCGCGATGCGCGCGGCGGCGGCGAAGGCGGGCATGCTCTTCTGCCCGCACGACAACTACATCGACTTCTACCCCGACGCCGCGGGCTACAGCTACGACCAGATCGTGTTCCACGAGAACGGCCAGCCCGAGCGGGCGTGGTACAACAAGGGCCGCGAGGCGCAGAGCTACCGCTGGCTGCCGCACGCGTTCCGCCCCTGGCTGGAGGGCAACATGAAGGCGATGCGCGACGGGTTCCACCCCGACAGCCTGTTCATCGACGTCTTCAGCGCGATCTCGCCGTTCGACTACTACGACCGCGCGGGCACCTTCTACCCCCGCACGCGCACAACGCAGGAGTGGCGGGCCGCGTTCGACGCCTGCCGCGCGGCGCTCAAGAAGGGCGCGCCCATGATCAGCGAGGCGGGCACGGACGCGCTGATCGGCTCGCTCGACGCGGGCGAGGCAGACCACTTCACGGCGGCGCGCTGGCTGAAGGCGTACGGCGACGCCGACCGCACGCCGTGGCACGACATGGCCACGCACGGCAAGATGGTGCTGCTCGCGGGCGGGCTCGGGCCGCGCTACAGCGCCGAGGACTGGGAGGACCACGGGGGCAAGCCGCTGCACGGCTACGGCAGCGACGACTACCTCTCGAACACGGTGCTGGGCGGCCGCAACCCGATGTGCGACGGCCCCTTCTCGCGGCGCGCGGCCATGACCTACTGGCTGCTGCACGACGTGTGCGACGCGCTGGCCCGCGAGACGTTCGAGGCGCACGCCTTCGGCGCGACCCTGCACCAGCAGCACACGACCTTCAGCAACGGCGGCCAGGTGTGGGCCAACCGCGGCTCGAACGCGCTCTGGACCGTGGCGGACGGCAAGACGCTGCCGCAGTACGGCTTCTACGCGAAGACGCCCGGCGCGGAGGCCGGCGTCGTGCTGCTCGACGGCCAGCGCGCGGGCTTCGCGCAGTCGGAGAAGACCTATTTCGCCGACGCGCGGCCGGCGCACCACTCCCTGCGCGCGGCGCAGGTCGAGTCCGCGACGGCGGGCGGCACGTACCTCGGCAACGGCGCGTTCGAGGTGATTTTCAACTGGAACGTGCTGGATCCGTCGTTCGACGGCTACGTGCCCTTCATCCACGTCTGCTCCGACAAGCGGCTCACGGACAACGGCGAGCGCATCGCGTTCCAGCCCAGCATGAAGGCCGACAGCGAAAAATTCAAGCGGGCGGGCCTGTTCACGACGACCGCGCGCATCGCGGTGCCGCAGAACATGCCCGCGGGCGAGTACAGAATCCGCTACGGCCTCTACAGCCCCGCCAAGGGCGACCGGATGTCGGTCCGCGGGGTGACGGACGGCGGACAGCGCATCCTGGGCGGCGTGCTGAAGGTCGAGAAGACCGCCGGCAGCTTCACGGGCGGCAGCTTCGCGCTGGAGACGTCTAGCGACGACGAGAAGGCGCAGGGCGTGAACATGGACAAGAAGATGCTGGATTTCGGCCCGCTCGTCACGGACGGCGCGTTCCGCCTGCTGCACGGCGAGCGCAAGGCGTGGCAGCTCATCCCGCTGCCCGGCGGCGGACCGTTCCGCGCAGAGATCAGGCTGGAGGCCTTCGGAGCGAAGCGCGCGAAAGTCAAAGCGGTTGCGAAAATGGACGCCATCAACGCCGCGGCGCAGGAGCCGGTGTGGGCTCAGGACGGCGCGACGCTGCGCCTGAGCGGCGACGGGCAGTCCTTCGGATATAGGATCGTGTTCGAATGAGGAGAAAAGCAGGACACTTCGTCGCTTACACTTAAACGCTCCGTTACCCCCACAGGCAGTTGCCGACTAAGAGAAACGATTAAGCGTAACCGTTTAAGTGTAAGCGTTTAAGTGTGGCCGTTTAAGTGTGAGATCAAGTGTGGAGCAGTCGAACTTTCGTTCTTAGGTTGAACCGTGAACCTACCCCAACCCACTCTCTTATGACACCCAAACTCAAAAACCGCTTAGCCCTGCTCGCGAAGGGCGCCGTGACGCTGATTCTGCTGGCGGTGTCGCTGCGGCTGGTGCGCTTCGATCTGCTGACGGAGCATCTGCGCGACCTGCGCTGGGCGCCGCTGGCGGCCTCGGCGCTGCTGCTCGTGCTGGGCGGCTTCGCGGGCGCGGGCTCGTGGTTCTGCATCCTGCGCCTGCGCCTGCCGGGGCTGACGTTCCGCGAGGCGGCGGCCTGCCACTGGAGCGGGATGTTCTTTAACAGCTTCCTGCCCTCGAACGTCGGCGGCGACGTGGTGAAGGGCTACATCGTGGCGCGCGGGCGGGGGCAGGCCGGGTTCGTGGTGACGAGCCTGCTGCTCGACCGCGCGCTGAACCTCGGCATCCTGTGCCTGATCGGCCTGTTCGCGCTGCTGCTCCGGCTGGGGCGGCCGGGGTGGGCGGCAGGCTTGCTCGCGGTGGTCGGGCTCGCGCTGGCGGCCGTCCCGGCCGTCGCCCGCCGGCTGCTGGCGGCGCTGCGGCGCCGCATGGCGCGCGAGGACGGGCAGGGACGCCCGTCCCTACCGCGAGAGGAAGCCGGAGCGACGGGCCTCGCAGGTAGGGACAAGCGTCCCCGCTTGTCCGAACGGGCGGGGACGCCGCTCATGCGAGAGGACGGGCAGGGACGCCCGTCCCTACCGCAAAGGGAGGCCGGAACGGCGTGCCTTGCGCAGCGCGGTTGCGCCCTGAGGGGCAGGCTCGCGCTGCTGCTGGAGCCGGCGTTCGACTGGGCGGCCGAGCCGCACCGTTTCGCGCACACGCTGCTCGCGGCGCTGGCCTCGCAGCTCCTCAAGGTCTGGCACAACGTCTTCGTGCTGCGGGCGCTGGGGATCGACCTGCCGGCCCTGTGCGTGTGGTACGTGGTGCCGCTCTTCGGCCTGATCTCGGCGCTGCCGGTCTCCATCGGCGGGCTGGGCCTGCGCGAGACCGTGGCGGGCCGGATCGCGGCGTCGCTGGGGTCGGACAGCACGCACCTGGTGCTCTTCAGCCTGGCGGGCTACGTGATGGTGGTGCTGGTCAACATGCTCGGCGCGCTGCCGTTCCTGTTCGCGAAAGGCGCAAGGCGGGAAGAGAAGAAACACTAGGGCGGAGAAATGAGAAAGCGCCCAACGCTGAACGTTTAACGCTGAACGCTCAAGTTTGGGATCGGGGACAATTGGAGAAGGACGAACGCCTACCTTACATCCATTTCTTTCACTTGAGCGTTGAGAGTTAAGCGTTGAGCGTTCTGGATTAGATTGAACCACCGACCTCGAACCCTGTATCATACCGGCCATGCACATTGTCCAGATCCTTCCCGCGCTCGATGAGGGCGGCGTGGAGCGCGGCACGGCCGAGCTCAACCGCGAGTTCGTCCGGCGCGGCGTGGCCAGCACCGTCATCTCCAGCGGCGGCAGGCTGGCAGCGGCCATCGGGCGCGACGGCGGGCGGCACATCGAGCTGGACGTGAAATCCAAAAGCCTGCTGACGGCGCCCGCGCGGGCGTTCGAGCTGCGCCGGGTGCTGGCGCAGGTGAAGCCCGACCTGGTGCATTACCGCAGCCGCGTGCCGGGCTGGCTTTTCGCCTTCGCCAACCGCGCGCTGCGGCTGCCGTTCGTCTCCACCGTACACGGGTTCAACAGCGTGAGCGCCTACAGCCGGATCATGACGGCGGGTCAGCGCGTGATCTGCCCCAGCACGGCGGTCGTCGACTTCATCCGCCAGCACTACGGGAC
>CAYSXF010000520.1:0-4249 GCA_964434815.1 uncultured Lentisphaeraceae bacterium | reverse complement strand
TACACCTCTCTATTCGTCGGCAGCGTCAGATGTGTATAAGAGACAGTCTCGGGGCCATCAATCAGCCCTCCCCTGAAACTCGCAGGCGATGCGTCCCAACAACTCGTCTGCGAAGCCATCCATGTCGATCGAAAGCTGACGCACCTTGGCCGACAGATCCCAGTAGAAGATGGCGCAGGGAATCGCCACCAGCAGCCCCACCACGGTCGTGACCAGCGCCGCCGAGACGGCCGGCGCGACCGCAGCGAGCGAGCGTGCGCCGTCCGCGCCCTTTTCACCCAACGCGTCCAGAACGCCCCAGACCGTTCCGAGCAATCCCAGCATAGGCGAGGCCGCTGAGACAGTCGCCAGAAACCCCATGCCGCGCTCCACGCGGATCTTCTCCTCCCGAACCGTGTGCTCGCATGTGCCACGCACCAAGGCGACCTCGCGCGCCGAAAGCGCCGCGGTCTCCGCCCCGCCCTGCCGTCCGATCACGGAGCGCCTCACATCCGGACTCAGCAGCTTGACCATGCGCTCACAGGTTCGGTCATAGATCAATTCAAGCGACGTCCGCAATCCCTTTTCACGCAGCAGATAGTAGTCCAGCACATCGCGCCCCTCTAGGAACTCGCGCACAAAACGCTTGCCGCTGCGCGTGATGCTAAGCAGCTCAAGGTTCTTTCTGACGATGACCGCCCCCGAAACGATCGCGGCGGCAATCTGCACCAGCACAATCGCCTTATCCATCAGGCCCGACTCCAAGAACCCGCCAACCAACGATGCGACCGGTAAACCCACCGATAGAAACTCGGCACCGACCATGTGAACAGCCTCCTCCGAAAACCGAAAATGAGATTAAAGAATGCGCCACTAGCGCCCGCATGTCAATCCCATGTTGCAACAAAAGAACCTCTTGCCAAGCCACACCCGCGCCACTAAACTCAAAACCAATCACTGAGCGAAGGAGCCGCACATGTCCGACCCGTTACGCGTCACCATCAGCTACCGCGTCCCGTACGCCGACACCGACCAGATGCGCGTCGTCTACTACGCCAACTACCTGGCTTTTTTCGAGCGCGGCCGCAATGAGCTCCTGCGCGCCTGCGGCACCACCTACCACGCACTGGAGGCGAGCGGCTTCGGCCTGCCGGTCGCTGAAGCGCACGTCAGCTACCTCGCGCCTGCCACCTACGACGACGTTCTGGAGATCACCACGTGGTGCGAGGGGTTCAAGGGCGTCCGGCTCACCATCCGCTGCGAAATCCGCCGCGGCGGAAAACTGCTCGCCGAAGGGCACACCGTCCACGCCCTTGTGGATCTGCGCACGCTGCGCCCTGTCCGGCCCTCGCCGGAACTGAAGGCCGCGCTCGGCTGCCCGGCGCAACCGCCCGACTGACACCCCTCAGAGCGGCTTCACGAGCGGCTCTGAAAGCACGCGCAAAGACTCCGCGCTCAGCACAAACAGGACGTCCAGCCCGCGCACAATCGCATACCGTTTGCCGAAACCCGCCTCTTTGCCGATCAGCAGCGTTTTGCGCACGGCGTCGGACGCATCCACATCCACGCTCACTTCCAGCCACGGCGAGCGCAGCCCGTACGCGTCGATGTCGTCGAGCGCGAGCCCGAGCTTCTCAATCCGGTCCGCTTTGAGCGCAACCAACTGCGCAAGCCATGCGCCGAGACGGTCGGCATTCACCTTGCCCGTCACGCCCTCGCCGAGTCGCCACATCGCATCGCCGCTCTCGCGCTGCAGCGTTTCGCCGCCCGCCGCCCGCTTCACGCTGATCCGCCTGAGACTGTCGGCAGACAAACCAAGCACCGTCTTATCGCGCAGCCCCAGCAAGCCGATCATGCTCACGAGCGCTGGCGGCACATTGCTGCTCGCCACACGGAACACCGTGGGCGCGTTCGTGAAGGCAATGCGGTAAAAATTCCCCTCGAAGTCGTCCGGCGAAACCGTGAACCGCCACGACGCCTGATCCGAAAACAGCTCCACTTGGCTCAGGGGCGGGCTCTGCTCACCTCCGGCGCGCCGCGCATCGATCTGCGTTTCATCGATGACCGTCTCCGCCTTCAGGCGCAGCAGCTGCGCCACAGTTTCTTTCACGGCGTGCTGGTCGGCCACATCCGAAACGGGCGCCTGCATCTGCCAGAGCGCGTTGGTCTGGGCCAGCACGAAAAGCAGGTCGCCATAGTAGATCTGGAGGCGGCGCATGCTGTCCGGTTTTTCGAAAAAAAGCCGCGTGTCGCGCAGGTCCGACGGCAGCAGATGGAAAGCCTTCACCACGTCGTTGGAAACCGCACCGATCGTATCGCCGCCCTGCAGCAGAACATAGTTGAGCGAGTCAGAATCGTCCACCGAACGGCCGAAGACGACCTTTGCCGACACCGGCGAGACCGCCTCCTGAACGTGGATCTGAACAGCCGCATCCGCACCGAGGCCGTACAGTTCCATGCGGGCTTTGAGCGCCGAGTCGGCATCCGCAACATCAATCACGTTCGACACGGCCGGCCACACAAAGCGAACCGCGCTCGCGTTGAAAAGCGTGTCGAGCAACGACTCCACCTTTTCGTCTGAGGCCGGCGCGGGCGCCGGCTGAATCATCCGCCATGTGCCCGTCTCCTTCGACAGTTTGATGAAGGGCCGCCCCGGGGCGCGCAGCTCGATGATCCTCAGCAGCGACCGGTCGTTGTGCAACAGTTTGCGCGAGCGCAAATCGTCTGCCGTGCGCGGCAGCGCCGCATTCAGCTCTGCGGGCAGGACCAACACCTGGTCCATCTGGTTCATGCGCACATAGACCTCTTTCCCCAAAGGCGAGAGCGCGCCCAGCCGGATCTCGTCGCTCCCCTGCGCACCCCTCAGAGTGACGCATGCGGCGGGCGGTGCGAGACCGAATTCTTTCAGCGAGAGCTCGCGGCGGCGAAGCTCCGTGAAACTGAGCGCATCGGTCACGCGCGCGTTTTCGAAAGCGTCCACCAAGCGTGTCACCGTCCCTTGATCCACCCGCGAAGGGAACGGCGCGAGCATGTCCCAGCGCCCCCCCTGCCGCCGCAACTCCATCCGGGCCGCGCCGCGCTCAATGGTCACACTGTCCACGGTGTCCAGCGGATGCTCGAACAGCACATCCCTGACCTTGCTCTCGGCAGGAAAGAAGCGCACGCGCCGCTGCGCACACCACAGGAGCACCGCGCAGACACTGATGCCCGCCAGCAGAAAAATGATGATCCGTCGATTACCCATACCCTCTTCTCACCGCCGCTTGCGAAGCGACACCAACGTGAACACCAACAGGAAGATGGCCGGAACAAGCGCCGTCGACCAAAGCATGAAGACGACCCACTGCCGCCGCGCGAATCCCGTCACCAGCGTGGCGTCGCCGCCCAGCGAAGTCGCCGTGCCGGAGTCGATCCCCGCCAGCCAGGAAAGCGCGTTCATAAAGAGATCGCGGTTCGCGTTTGCCCGCGTTGCCAATGTTCCGTTCATCACGAAATCAGTTTCGCCGAACACACACACGCGAGTCGGCTTATAGGCCACGTCCTTGGAGACCGCCCCGCCGCGCTCGGAGACCGCCGCCACCGCGACCGGCCCGCGCAGCTCGCTCTGCGCGTCGAAGTGCCGAGGGAAGACCTCCGGATGCAGCTCCCCCCAGCCTTCGCGGCCCGTGCGCGCGATCAGCGTCACTTTCGGGCGGTCAACCCCGCCTTCCATCGATGCGTCCGTCACAGCCTCCAGGCAGACCGCATATCCGAACACCACAGAGACGTTGCTGAGGTTGCGCGTAATCACGTGATCCGCAAACGAAGACACAACCACCTCCTGCCCGGAGAGCGTCTTAGGGCTCACCGCGATGAACGGCGTCAGCCGGATTCCCCATTTCTCCAAGAGCGGCTCCAAGCCGGAGGTCGCCCGCGGAGAAACCAGATACAGCAACCTGCCTCCGCGCTGCAGAAACGTCTCGATCAGATTCTGCTCCTCCCGCGCCATCGCACGCCGCGCCCCGGCAATCACCATCACCTGGCAATCCGCCGGAATCTGGTCCAAGCCAGGCAGCGTCAGGGGACGGATATCGAAACCTTCACGCTTCACTTCGCGGGCTATGTCGGAAAACCCCCGCAATTCATCGTAGTCGTCAAACCGCACCTCTCCGTGCCCCTGCAGCCAATAAACCGCTGAGCGCTCGTACGGAAGAGACAGCCTGGAAATCGCCGACGCGGGTATTGATACCCGAGAAATATTAACCTGCTCTAAACTGGTTTCATCTATTAC
>CAYSXF010000519.1:0-4249 GCA_964434815.1 uncultured Lentisphaeraceae bacterium | reverse complement strand
AAAGGGCTCAGCGACGGCACCAGCCCCGCCAGCCAAGCCGGCCCGCCGAACGGCCACGCGCAAACCGCTGCCGCCACGCACACCGCTACCCGCACCGCCGTCCGTCCGAACGTCCGCCCCTTCTTTTGTCCACAGAATATCTTAGCCATTAGCCTGATATTATAGCCGCATCGCACCGCGGTTGCAAAGTCGATTGTAATCCGGTCAGTCACCGGTATCGCGAGTCTCGTGGGCATCTTGTGCGGAGCGATTGGAACGTGGGCGCCCCGCCCGCGTCGTGAAAGGCGATGCGAGTCAGACGCATCGCTGCGTGCAGAGGGAGCGGCGGGCCGATGCCCACGACCTAGGCCACGGGCAATATTTGGGCCGGCTGTTTCGTTTGTATTGAGCAAAGCCAACTCGGAGGCTAACGCATGAACCTGCAAAGAACCTACACACTCGCCGCGTTTCTGCTGCTCGGTGCTATTCCCCAGCTCCGCGCGGAACTCTTCTCTGTCGTCGAGATCACCGACCTGCGAGGCAAGGTCGCTTTCCAGATCTGCACGGAGACGGAAAAGCGGAAGATCGAGTCCGACTTGAACGCCGAAGCCCGTGCTTATCCGAAAGCCCTCGAAGAGACGATGAACGAGTGGCAGCAGAACCATGCGGGGGCTGCCTTTCCGAACGGACGTTTGAAACCGCGCTCCCTGCGCACCGTGGCCACAACGATCAAACGCGAAGAGGCCGATAAGATTCTGTCCCAAAACAAAGGGCACGAAGTACGCACGCTCGCCAGCGAAAAAGAGGAGAAGGACCACATTCTCAACGAAAAGCCGAACCGCGTCCGGCGCGGCAATGGCCAGGCCGCCATCGAGCAGCAGAAACGTGAAATCAGGGAGAATCGCGAAAGGGACGCCGCCGCCGACAAGGCCGAGACCGTCTTGCGCCAGAAGCTCTCGGCGGCCGTCGGCCACGATATCCCGTCCTACGGCCAGCCCTCAGAAGAGCCGAAGAAAGCCGCACCCAAGAAAAAGAAAAAATAGCCCGCGTCGGACGCTACACGCCTTTCTCTCCGCCGCAGCCGGATGCGGCAAGAAAACCGGCGAACAAAGGGATTGCCCCTTGTTTCGCCGTTTCCTCTTCCGGTATAATCCTGCCCATGGCACCATCACCGGACGCTATCGACAAACTCCTGATCATCGCCGGCAGCGGCATCTATCCCGCGCGCATCGCCGCAGGCGCGCGCAAGGCTGGCGTGCGGCACATCAGCGTGCTGGCGTTCCGCGGCATGACCGCGCGAGCGACCGCCGCGCTCGGTGACGAGACGGCCTGGTTCGGAATCGGCGAGATGCGCGCCGGCTTCTCCTGGATCGCCCAGCAGGGCTTTTCCAGCGCCATCATGGCCGGGCAGATCCATCCTTTCGCGCTCTTTCAAACCCGCTTCGACGACCTGGCCCGCTCGTGGCTGAGCAGCCTGCCGATCAAGAATGCGCACACCCTCTTCGGCAAGATCGCCGCGGAAATGGAGAAGATCGGCCTCCGCCTGCTGCCCGCCTCCTGCTACATGGACGACGCCGTACCCGGAGCGGGCGTGCTGACCCGGCGCGCCCCCGATGAAAGGGAGTCGCGCGACATCGCGTTCGGTCACCAAGTGGCCCGCGGCATCTGCGGACTCGACATCGGCCAGACCCTCGTGGTGAAGGACGGCATGATCCTGGCCGTCGAGGCCTTCGAGGGCACCAACCAGGCGATCCGGCGCGGCGGCAAGCTCGGCGGCAAGGGCGCGGTGGTGATCAAGGTCGCCAAGGAGGATCACGACATGCGCTTCGACATCCCGGTGGTCGGCGAGGCCACGATCGCCACCCTGCGCAAAGCCGGCGCGAGCGCGCTCGCCTTCCAGGCCGGGCGGCTGGTGATGCTGGAGCGCGCTAAAGTCATCGCCGCCGCAGACAAGCTCAACATCGCCCTCGTCGGCCTCGACAGCGGCCTGCCGCCCGCCCCGCTGCGCCCCTGATGTCCCTTCTTCCACCTGACAGCCTATCCACCTTCAGCCTAAGCAACCCATGCCAAACTCCCCCCTCCGAATCCTGATCTGCGCCGGCGAAGTGAGCGGCGACATGCACGCGGCCGCACTGATGCGCGCGCTGCGCGAGCGCATTGCCAGGCCCATCGAGTACCGCGGTTTCGGCGGCGACGCGATGAAGGCCGAGGGCGCCGAGCTTTTCTACCACACCGACCGCACCGCGATCATCGGCTTCACGCCGGTCATCAAAGAGCTGCCCTTTCTTCTCGGCATGAGGCGGCGTCTGACGCGCGAGATCCTCGACTGGAAACCTGACCTGGTGCTGACGGTCGACTATCCCGGCATGAACCTGCGGCTGGCCAAGTTCGCACATGATCACGGCTTCAAGACCGCCCACTACATCTGCCCGCAGGTGTGGGCTTGGCACCGCGGCCGCATTCCCAAAATCGCGCGCATTCTGGATCTGCTGCTCTGCATCTTCCCCTTCGAGCCCGCCCTCTTCAGGGACACGCCGCTCAAGGCGGTATTCACCGGGCACCCGCTGGTGGACCGCGCCGCCGAGACCCGCGCCGAAGCGCCTGCGCGGCTCCCCTGGCAGGGCCGCTACCGCATCGCCCTGCTGCCGGGCAGCCGCACCAGCGAGATCACGCGCATCCTGCCGCGGCTCTTAGAAGCTGCGGCGCTGCTCGAAAAACGTCTCGGCGGCGACTGCTCGTTCGTGATTCCCGCACCGACCCCCAAGATGCGCGCGCTGGGCGAGTCCGTGGCAGCCGCGGCGACGGTCAGGCCGCAGCGGCTGGCGTTCGTCGACGGACAGGCGCGGCAGGTGATGCTCCAGGCGCAGGCCGCAGCCGTGGCCTCGGGCACCGCCACGCTGGAGTCCAGCCTGATGCGCTGCCCCACCGTGCTCGTCTATACCGCGAGCGCGGTCACCTACCGGATCGCCAAATTCCTTCTCACGGGGATCAAGCATCTGGGCCTGGCGAACATCATCGCGGGCCGGGAGATGATGCCCGAGCTTCTGCAGGACGCCTTCACGCCGGAGGCTCTGGCAGAGCTGCTCCACCGGTATCTCACCGACCCTGAGACGCACGCGAAGGCGCTCGCCGACTTGGACGAGACCAACGCGATGCTCGGCGCGGGCAACGCCTCGGGCCGCGCCGCTGCCGCCATCGTCGCAGAGCTGGGTCTGGCGTAAGCTCCTTACGAAACAGGAGCGTGAGCAACGTCTTGCAGCGGACAGAGCGGTTTCAGTCGCCGCAAAAAGTCCTCGCAGGGAAGGCACCAGATTTCCTCTATTCGCAGAATGTCTTTGCCGCGATACAGCAAAAAGGCCTGACTCTCCGGATAATCCTGCCGGAAGGCCCGCAGCCCGGAGAGGTCTGAGCGATGGACCTTGTCACTGTTCTTGACTTCAATCGCGCAGAATGTCTCCGGGCCGTAAACGACAAAATCCACTTCAACACCCGACTTGGTGCGCCAAAAATGCAGCCTGTCCGTGCCGCCGGAATAATCGATCCATGCCCGCAGATGTTGGAAGACCAGCCCTTCCAGCGCGCCGCCACTCATCTCCTCCGGCGAGTCCAGCGGTCCTTTCGGCCGAACCGATCTGAACACCCCGCAGTCCATGTAGTAGAACTTAGACTGCTTGATCAGTTGACGTTTGGCGCGGCGCGAAAAGACCGGAAGACGGCAGCCCAACAGCATGTCCTCCAGTACCAAAACATATCCTTCCACCGTCTTTCGGCTGACTTCGCACTCTCGCGAAATCTCGGCGATGTTCAGCAAACTGGCATGGGAAAAACTGATAGCCTCCAAAAATCTGGAGAAGGCTCCGACATCACGCAGCAGCCCTTCTGCCATGACCTCCTCGCGGACATACAGCATGACATACGCAGCCAGCGTTTTTTCAGGCTCCGCAGAGCCCCAGACCAGCGGAAGCATACCCATGCGCAAGGCTTTTTCCATATCGAAGGCCTCGCCTAGCTCAACGGCCATGAAGGGATGCACGACCGACACCACGGCCCGCCCCGCCAGTAAATCCATGCCGGCCCGTTTCAGCTTACGCGCACATGACCCTGTCAGTACAAACCTCAGATCTTTCCGTTTTTCCATGTAGCGATGCACCACGGTAAGCAGCTCGGGAGCCCGCTGAACCTCGTCGATCACGATGGTCGTCTGTTCCGACGCACCGTCAATGACTGCCGCCAGGCTCTCCGGGCGAGCGAGGTAACTCCTGCATACGCC
>CAYSXF010000518.1:3804-4250 GCA_964434815.1 uncultured Lentisphaeraceae bacterium | reverse complement strand
CGGCACGCCCGCGAAAATGGAGCTCCAGACCTTGTTGGACGATTTGGTCGCCGCGCGAAACCGCAAGCTGCTGACACGGAAGATTATCTACGGACTCGTCTCGCTGTTTGGCGTCTTGTTCCTCATCACCAGCCTAAAGCCCCTGCTGTTCAAAAAGAAACCCGACCATTTCGGCCCGCTGCCGGGTATGGACAAACTCGATAAGTCGAAATACACCGACCCGCTCAGCCTAACGTCAGAAGAAAGCAAAGCGCGCGTCAAAACAAAAACAGCACGTCTCTCACCGCCAGAAGACAGAACCGAATAAGAGCAGAAAGCTCCTCTGCGCCGCCTTCCCGCACGCAACGGTGTCGTTCATCTAAAACTCACCGTTGAGGTCGAAGCCAAGGCGAAGGAAACCAACGTCGAGCGCCTGCGGTTGGCGCTCGCGCGAAAGAGTTTGCCGC
>CAYSXF010000518.1:0-3794 GCA_964434815.1 uncultured Lentisphaeraceae bacterium | reverse complement strand
GTATCCAGACGCCTCCTTCGAGCGAGCCAGAAGCGCGGGTCAGGTCGAACCACACACCGGCTGCGGGATCACTCGTTCCGCAAGGGCGCAAAATCGCCGGATCCTCGGCATCGAATAGAGCAAGACCGCCGTTCGTGTCTTGCACCGCAAGCAGATTGTCAAAACAGGCAATCGCCGATGCCGGACGTTCAAGCGTCGCAGAAGCTTTCTGAACGAACACTCCCGAAGCGGACAGCGACCAAGCTTCGAGCCGAGGCGCTGTCAACTCATCCGCTGACGCGCGGCCCAAGAATATCCGCCCGATGCTGTCCACGCGAACAGGATGCGGCCAAGCGGCAGGCAACGCCAAGGAACTAACCAGATAGGCGCTCACGCCGTCATAGGCGCACGCATAGAGCGATTCCACGCTTTCGACTGGCACACCCGAACGTGACATCGCCGACCCCTGCAGATAAAGCATCGCGCCGTCAGGCGAGACACCAGCCAATTGCCCAGGAATACACACCGCGGGACGCTCCGTCGGAACTGCCGGATCGCTATAGTCGATCACATCGAGAAACGACTGCATGCGCCAATCGTAAACCGGCCCTCCAAGAGGTCCGTAGGCCTTCGCATTCTCGGACTGCTCATAGCTGAAATAGATTTTTCCTTGTGCCACAAACGGCGTGCTGAAGCCCCAGCCCATTGAGCGGTTGAAACGGTACTGCGAGACGAACGCAGGGGCGGTCGGATCGTCCGTCTTGAACGCCAGCAGGCGCACCCCCCCCACATTCCACCAAGGCCAGAAGGCGACGCACGATACGCCCTTAGCTGATACAGAAGCTGTAGCTGGCCTAGGGGGGCGTGACGTTCCACCTGACGTTTCACCTGATGCTCCACCTGCTGTTTCTCCTGCTGTTGAACCCCCACCTGATGCCGTCGTTCCACCTGATGCTGGTGCCGTCGCCGGATTGGCGCCAACCGTAGACGACAGCCCATCAGCTAACAATGGGTTCATCCAGTAACTCGACGTTGAGCTAACCCAAACCAGAAGCCCGGCTTTCGGCCACACCGCCTCAAATTGCCCCGTCACTCCCTCGTCTGCCGCAGCTTCCGTCTGTCCCATCACATGAATGTCCGGCAGTGCGCTGAGATCCAGCACGGTCAACAGCAGGTTCGTCGTCACATCACTTTGCGACATGCCATCCGCCATGACCACCACGCCGCCACCATCTCCGCTGCCCGGGCTCTGAAGCACATAGAGCCTTCCGTCGCGCACGCAGTTGCCGACCACGGGCATGGTTCCGAGGTCGATGCGGTTGACAATATTATCCGGCTGCGCCTTCGCAGCAATCCGGACGACCGCGTGCTCGCCCGCTGACCAGACACTGGGCGTCTCGAGTTGCAGGAGATAGTCACCCTGAGCAAATACGTGGTTAACCGCCCAGGACAATTCCGTCGTGGCTTTGATCTGCGGATGGTCGCGATCCGAAACATTCACGCTCAACAGTTCCTTACCCGAGATGGAAAGCACCCGCCCCCGATGAAGGGCCGTGCGTCGCGGCTGGCAGCGATGCTCAAAGACGCCACGTGCGGTAAGCGAGGTGTCCGTCAGATCGATCAGTTGCACACGCGACGCATAACCGTCGGAGTCGAAACCTTCATAGGGAACAAGGATCAGCCCATCGTCCGCAAACACCGAAAGTGCTTTTTCGTTCCAGCATGCCTCGCTCCACGAATACCCATCCCCCAACGGGACGCGCGCCAGCAAACTCGAATGTGCCGGATCGCTCACGTCGAACAGCGACACGGCCACGTGTCCGGCATCCTCTCCGATCGACACCAGCCGTCCGCCCATCGGATGAATATAGGTGGACCAGCCGGGCACCTCCACCTGACCCGCGACACGGGGCTTGGCGGGGTCAGACAAATCTATGATCCACAACGGATCCACAACTTGGTACGTGACCGCATAGGCGCGGTTACCGTCGAAACGGGTGGCAAACAGACGCTCGCCCGGCGCAAGATCAAGATGTCCCAGCGGCGCAGGATTCGCGGCATCAGCCAAAGAAAACGTCTCAAGCTCCGTCAGCCATGCGCCGCTCGGATTGGCCGAATCGGTCACGGACGTGTCGTACATTTCCGAGATAACAACGAACACGTCACCCTCGACATTCATCCTGAACTTGTCGGTCACCCAGCCCGCCGTCGCAATACCAGCCATCTCACGCATCGTTCCGTCGGCAGCGCTGATGTCGATGACCTGCACCACGGACACGTTCTGCGCCATGTTGTAGTCCTGGGTGGCGACAAACAGAAAGCGGTCTGTCGCGGTCACGGCGTTGCCCTGCCCGGGGAACCAAAGCGACGACCGCGTGACCGGCGCGGACGGATCAGCCAAGTCGAACGAGCGGATCGACGTGCCCCACTGCCACTCGGATGAGTCGCCCACGGCCACTTCGCTATAGCTCTGGACCGCCACATACAGGGCCGTTCCGACCAGACGGCTCTCCAGAACCGAGCCTTCCATTGGCAACGTAACAAGGAGGCGCGGCTCGTCTTCAGAAACGTCAACCACTGTCACCTGGCTCTGATCGTAACTGCTGCCACTCCGCGCGAGCAAGGCCACATGGCGCGAGTCGAGCACATACATTTGCTCACCCACTGCAGGCAAGTTCAGCGTACCCCGGATGACCGGCGCGTCGGGGTCACTGATGCTGATGACCTGCAAGCCGCGGTACTGGTTGAAAAAATAAAGCGTGTCCCCGCTGATTTTCCAAATGTCGGACTCCTCGACCGAGCGCGTGGCGGTTGTCTGCATGTCCGGCAACTGCGCCCCAACCTGTGGATTTCCGTCCGCGGCCAATTGATACGCGCTGCCCGCGCCTAAATCAGAATGCCAGAAGCTCGACCGCTGGCTAGAGAAAGCACGTTTGCCGTTGAAGAAAGTCAGGGGCGCTGACGTCCGCGGTTCGCCGCTTACCCGCAAAGACTGTCCTTTGAGAGTGGCAGACACTCGGAACGCGACGAGGGGTGCCAGCACTTTTGACCGCACCACCGCACGGGGCACCCAGGCACCTTGACCTGGCGACGCACGGCTCTCCAAGGTGACCGATTGCCATCCCCGCGGCACGCTGGCTGTGACGATCAGATTAGTGCCCGAGACATACGCTTTAAGTATTTTCGGCGCCGCCACAGAGGTTGCAGACATACCGACACTTGTGACCAACGCAAAAAACGCTAACACCAATAAACACACGACATGGCGTGAAGACGGTAAAGTCATCATACGATACACCTCCACTTTCAAATAATTATACGCGCAGATAGTTTCGCGTGTCAATCGGCATTTAAACTGTAACTAACGGCGGCGGAACGCATTTACGCCGCCTCACGGACGCGTATGGCCTTCGGCTTGCGCTTTCTCGAGAAGAGCCCGCATGGACGCCACGCGTTCGGGCATTTTTCCTGCCAGGTTGTTCGCCTCACGCGGGTCGCTCTGCGTGTCGTACAACTGAGCCACATTCCAACTGCCACCGTCATGCGCGCCTTTAATAAATGCGTCGGGGTCTCCCAGAAGCCCGGTGTCCGGATGCTCCGGCCCGCTCTTGCGGCCGTTCTTGGGAATGAACTTCCACTTGCCCTCGCGCACAGAAAGTACGGGGTCTTGCGAAATCAGCGACGAGCGGGCAGGCGCGGCAGGATCCAGCAGCGCGGCAGAGAAGTCGAAGCTGTCGGGCGCATCGGCAGCCGCCAGCGTCTGCCCCGTCAGCGCGACAGCGGTAGCAACCCAGTCCACCTGTCTCTTATACACA
>CAYSXF010000517.1:0-4258 GCA_964434815.1 uncultured Lentisphaeraceae bacterium | reverse complement strand
TACACCTCTCTATTCGTCGGCAGCGTCAGATGTGTATAAGAGACAGCCGCTGGCTTGGGTCTCGCGCAACAACGAGGTGGCTCCGCAGTTCTACGATGCCGGCGGCGTCGGGTGGCTGCGCACCTGGGGCGGCGGTCTGCTCACCGGCTGCGGTCTGACCAATGTCGGCGGCCCCAACACGGCGCCTGACGAGACTCACGGCCTGCACGGGAGGCTCAGCCACCTGCCGTCCGAGGAGGTCAACACCCAGGCCGACTGGGGTGCTGACGGCACGTACACGCTGTCCGCGAGCGGCCGCGTGCGCCAGAGCAGGGTTTTCGGCGAAAACCTCCTCCTGACGCGCCAGATCACGACGGGCCTAGGCGAGCCCTCCATTACGGTCCGCGACACAATTCAGAACCAAGGCTTCTCCCCTTCGCCACTGATGCTGCTCTATCACATGAATCTCGGCTGGCCGCTGGTGGACGAAGGTGCGACACTCGAAGCGCTTCCCCACGATATTACGCCGCAGAACGCGCAAGCCGCCGCCGGCCTTGCCGAATGGTCACGCATCTCCGCGCCAGTTCCCGGCTTCAGCGAGCAGGTCTACTACCACACGCTGCCGCTGGAAAATATTCAGGGGCTTGCGGCGATCCGGCTTGTGAACCAGCGGCTCGGACTTGCCTTCAAGGTCTCCTACCGCACCGCCGAACTGCCCTATCTGATTCAGTGGAAGATGATGGGACAAGGCGAATATGTCGTCGGGCTTGAGCCGGCCAATTGTTTTCCAGAGGGACAGGAGAAGATCGCCCGCATGGGACTCCTGCGCCAGCTCGCGCCAGGCGAGACGGTAGAGACGCTCGTGAAGCTGGCGGTCGAGGAACTGGCCTAAATCAAGCGCGCACCAATCGCTAAATGACCTGCATCCGTGCAGCCTTTTCGAGGCTGGAGTGCGTCACTCCTTTTTGCTTAAATACAAACTGACCTGCACATTCTAAGGAATTTCATGAATATGATGCGCTCCTTCTCAATTTTGCTTGTCCTCTGTATCACGGCGCACGAAGCGCTTTTCGCGGCTGAACCGCCCGCAGGGTTTCTTCTGGACGCCCATGCCGTAACGGCCTCCGCGAAAGCTGTCACCTCCGCGCAGTTTCCGGACGCCGACCGCGTGCTGGTAGACAACCACGTCTTTGAGCGCTTCGAGAAAGACGGCTCGTCTGTCCATTGGGACGACGAATATTCCAAAGTCCTGACGGAGAAAGGCCGGCGCGACGCCTCGTCCTCCCAACTCTCCTTCAACCTCCACTACGGCACCGCCATGGTCTGCCGCGCCGAACTTATCAAGCCGGACGGCCGCGTCATCGCCATCGACACCGCGACCTACTCGCGCATCATGACTGAGCCCGGCCAGATGGGCTCCAACATTTACGACCCAGACGAAAAGATTCTGAGTTTCTCCCTGCCGGGCGTCGAGATCGGCGACGTCTACCACCTGCTCACCTGCGCGGTCACCACCAAGGCGAGAATGCCAGACACATGGAGCGACTATTCAGTCTTCGAATTCAACCTGCCGATCGTCAAACTCGACTACGACATTTCCGCCCCGCCCGACCGGCCCCTCCGCCACAAGGTCCTGCGCGCGCCGGTCACCGACACCGTGGCCTACACCGAGACCCGCCAGCCGGACGGCCGCACGCTGCACGCGTGGCGCGTCCGCAACGTGCCGCAGATGTTTCCCGAGCCGGAAATGCCGCCGCTCCACACTCAGGTGCAACGCCTGCTCCTCAGCACGATTGAAGACTGGCGCACCGTCTCCCGCTGGTACTGGAACCTCTGTCAGCCCGCGCTCGGAAAAACCACGCCCGAGATGAAGAAGATGGTCGACACCCTGACCGCCGGCGCTGTCACGCGCGATGAGAAGATCCGCCGCATTTTCAAGTTCGTCTCACAGGAGATCCGCTACATGGGCATCAACGCCGAGGATGTCGCCCCCGGCTACGAGCCCCACGACGCCAGCCTCACCTTTAAGAACCGCTACGGCGTCTGTCGCGACAAGGCCGCCCTGCTCGCCGCCCTGCTGAGGCTCGCCGATATCCCCGCCTACCCCGTGCTGATCAACGCCAGCGAGAAAATGGACAACGACGTCCCCCTGCCTTACTTCAACCACGCCATCACCGCCACCGACAAGCCTGGCGGCGGATACCTCCTCATGGATCCCACCGATGAGAACACGCGCGACCTCTTTCCCGCATATCTCTGCAACCGCAGCTACCTCGTGGCGCGCCCCGACGGCGAGACGCTGCTGACCTCAGACGTCTACCCGGCAGAGAAGAACCTCGCGAAAATCACCACCGTCGGCACGCTCGACGAGACCGGCGCCCTCCTGCTCAAGACCAAGATATCCTTCGAGGGCATCAACGACAACGCCTATCGCGGCCACTTCCTGCGCCAGAAAGCCGAAGAGCGCCGCAAGTTCTTCGAAGCCCTGCTCAAAAGCCGCCTCGCGGGCGCCGAAGTCCTCGAATGCGCGATCACGCCCGAAGATCTGCAGAACACCGAAACGCCGCTCAGCGTCGCGCTCACCAGCCGCGTGCCGGACTACCCCGTGCGCGGAAGCGGCCTCGACCTCGTCACCATGCCGTGGCTCGGCACCGCCCTCGGCTATGCGAACTTCATCATCGGCCAGACCGGACTCAAGCAGCGGCGTTTCCCCATGGAGACCGGCATCACCTGCGGCGTCGAAGAGCAGATCACACTCGACACCGCCGAAAATCTCGGCGCGCCGCACACCTTGCCGCCGGACGTATGTATCGACCGCTCTGGCGTGCTGTTCACCATGACGCAGAAAATGTTAAACGGCAAGCTCACGGGCGACCTGCGCTATCTGATCAAGACGCCGGAGTTCTCCCCCGCAGATTACTTAGAACTCAAGCGGACGCTGCAAGAGATTGAGGCGGCCGGACGCTGCCGCCCCCTCTTCGCCGCCCATGGCAGCAACGTGCCAGACATGGAGGTCTTGCGCAACGAGACCGACACGCTGCTCCGCGATCCTCATACTTGGACAACGACCCAGACTTGGTCGAAGCGCATTCTTACCTATTCCGGCAAGAAGAAGAGCGCTGAACTCAAGTACGCCTATAACCCCGCGTGGCAGAGCGTCGAACTCGTTTCCGCCACGGTCTCGAACGCCAACGGCTCGGTATATGCCGTCACGCCCAAGGAGATCAACGTCATGGACGCGCCCTGGGCCGGCAGCGCGCCGCGCTACCCCGCCTCCAAAACCCTTGTGATCAACCTCCCCGGCGTGGAAACCGGCAGCGTCATCTCGGTCACCACGCGCTTCACTCAGACCAACGCTTACTTCTACAGCCATCATCAAGCTTTCGGCGGCACAGAGCCGAGCGCAAACGAAACCTACCGGCTCACCTTCCCTCGGACGCTCGCACCGTCCTTGCAGACATTCCACCTGGATGGCGTCACCTTCACAGCCGAGACCAACGCAGCCGCTGTCGTTTACACCTGGTACGCGCCCAAACCGCCGGTCGTGCGCTCCGAGGAACAGCTCCCGCCTTGGCATTTCTACCAGCCGGCCCTGTTCATCTCGTTCGGCGACTGGCCGTCGTACGCGCGCCAGTTCCGCCGCGCCTTCCGCAGCGTGTCTGAAGGCGACGCCGCCGCCTGCCGCCGTGCCAAAGAACTGGTCAAGGGCATCAAGGATCCGCACGCACGCATCCTCGCCATCCGCGACGAGGTGCTGCGCACCATCCGGCCCGAGGGCCCCTCTTTCCTTGATCTGCCGCCCGGCACGCTCTCGGCGCCCGACCGCACCCTCGCCGACCAGTACGGCCATGCCGCCGACCGCGCCATTCTGCTGGCCGCCATGATTGACGCGGTGGGCTTCGACCCCGAGATCCTTATCGCCAGCGGCGACACCACAGCCTACCCCACTTTCTCGCAGCCGTCGCGCGATGTGCCGCAGGCCGGCTACTTCCAGAACCCCTTGGTTGCCGTCACCTGCAAAGGCGCCACCTACTATTTGAATGAGGGCGACCAGTACGACGAGCTCGGCTCCTCCGCCGCAGACAAGGCGCCCGCGCTCGCGCTGAGCGGCAAGACGCAGACGCTCGCCGTCGCGCCGCCCTTCCGCAACACCGCCAAGAACATCTGGTCCATCGACCTCGACTCCCAAGGCACCGCACACATCACCGTCACCAACTGGATCTTCGGCACGGGCGTCGGCAATTTCCGCAAGGAATACTCGGAGATGCTCCCTGAAGAC